>CAZUOS010000076.1:0-6768 GCA_964621415.1 uncultured Azospirillum sp. | reverse complement strand
AGGAAGCCGATGGAGTAAATCAGCCCATCGAAGCCGGAGCCGAACACCAGCGCCGAAATCCCGAGGAACGATGCGGCCGACATGTAGTCACCCGCAATGGCCAGGCCATTCTGGAAGCCGGTGATGCCACCGCCCGCCGTATAGAAATGCTTGGCGCTTTGGGTGCGTTTGGCCGCCCAGTAGGTAATCATCAGCGTGATACCGACGAACAGGAAAAACATCCCGACAGCGACAGGGTTAATGTTGCCATGTGTGGGGGCAGGGGGCGTTGCCGGGGTAGGCGTCGCCACCGTTGCCGCCACCGTCGCCCCCGGGGTTGTGGGGATGGCAGAGGGTGCCGCTGGCGGCGTTGGATTAACCGTCGGAGGCGTCGCCACCGCAGCGGCAGGCGCTGGGGCAGGAGTCGGGGTCGGAGCATCCGCCGCCATCGCCGCAGTGCTGAGGGTGAGACCGAGCAGGAGCAAGGAAGCGATGCGTTTCATGGCTATTCTCCGACAGCGGTGTGAACGTTTTTAATCAGCGGCTCGATGTGGCGGTTCGCGGCGCGCACATAGATCAGCGTAATCACGAAATTAAACAGGATCAGCCCCAACCCAAACACAATCCCGATGGAGATGGTGCCCCCCTCGTGCAGCGGTTTGCCGAGCGCGGCGGGCGCAAAGGCAATGGCGAGGATGAACACGAAATAGGCCGCAACGGTGAGTAGTAGCAATGGCCACACGAACTGTTTTCGTTTGTGCAGGAGGGCCTGATATTCCGGCTTGCCGACGAGGGTTTCAAGCGAGGTGGACATAGGGAGCCTCCTGTGGCGGTTGGGTGTTTTTTATCATCGCATCTTTCGTGCGACATTCCCTGCAACCTAACACAGAAAAAGCACGATTGCACGCTGCACTGCACGATAAGTTTTTGAGCAAACTGTGTTAAATGTGCTTAATGTTTTATCGAAATGGTGGGCGGGGGCGATGCTCTGCGTCAGCGCGCTTGACCGCACCACAATCCGCGCTAGAGTCGAGCGCATGGAAAAGATCACTGCCGTTATCTATCAGCCCGCCAAAACCGCCATGCAGTCGGGCCGTGGCCGCACCCGTCAATGGGTGTTGGAGTATGATAAGCCCGCGCCCGGTCGCCCCGATGGGTTGATGGGCTGGAACACCATGCCAAGCACGCAAACGCAGGTGAAGCTGGCGTTCGACACGCAGGAGGCTGCCATCGCCTACGCCACGCGCAAGGGCATTGTCTTCACGCTGCGCGCGCCGCAAGCAGCGGTGGTGCCGCCGAAATCCTATGCCGAGAACTTCAGCACCGGCAAGCGCAAGGCGTGGGACGCCACATGCTGAGGCAGCTGCTTGCGTTCGGCAGCATTGCTGTGGGGCGGCCTCAGGAGACTGGAATCGTCAGAAGATTGAAGAAAAAGCGTCATCCCGGGCTTGTCCCGGGATCTCCCGAAACAGGCAGAGCAATCAACGTCCGCCGTTTTAGGCGCTGCTTATTTCGGGAGATCCCGGGGCAAGCCCGGGATGACGCTTCTCCTTCGACGTTTTTTTATCGGGCTGGGCTGAACCTTGCGGCGCTTGCACTTGTCTCTGTTCCGCTTATCAGCCTCGCCGCCGCGACGGATGCGCCGTTGCTTGTGGTCGAGCCTTCGGCTACGGCGCAGGCAGTGCCGGGGGCGGGTTTTTCGAACTTTCCCGAGAATGCCGTCACCCGCGTGGGCGAGAACACCACCGGCCAACATGTGGATGCGCCGACGAACCCTGCCAATCCGCCCACACCTGCCAATCCGGCGGCAGCCCCGGGGGCAGAAACCCCGGCGAATCCGGCATCGCCCACGCCGCCGGCCAATCCCATCAGCGCGCTGTGGCCACGCAATACGGTCGAGATTTTTATGCCTTCCTGCGCTGGGTTCCATGTCGAGCTGGTGAAGCCGTGCCTCTGCGTCATCACCCGCTTGATGACCACCATGCCGCATGACGAGTTCCTGAAAGAAAGCGAGAAAGGCACGCTCGAGAGCGATCCGCGCCTGCTCACCATCCGCACCGACTGCGCCACCGCCCCAAAGCAGAAGGAATGAGCGATGTGGTTTAGTTTGTACGAGACAGTGCGGCTGGCTCCCAGCTCCCCCCTTGAGGGGGAGCCAAATCGCCCTTGCGATTTGGTGGGGGGTAAACAGCCTTCGAGATTATCCCCCCACCAAAATCGTGAAGAACGATTTTGGCTCCCCCTCAAGGGGGGAGCTGCCGCGCGAGTGGGCCGGTCTTTCTTCAATAGACGCACGGAGAGCGCCTCATGCGTGTAATCTTTATGGGAACTCCGGCCTTTGCGGTGCCGGCACTGGCGGCGCTGATGGATTCGTCGCACGCGGTGGTGGCGGCCTATAGCCAGCCGCCGCGTCCGGCGGGGCGGGGCATGAAGCTGACGCCCTCGCCGGTGCATCAGCGGGCCGAAGCGGCGGGGATTCCCGTCTTCACCCCCACCAGCCTGAAACCGCCGGAAGTGCAGACCGCCTTTGCCGCGCACCAGGCCGATATCGCCGTGGTGGCGGCCTATGGGCTGCTGTTGCCGCAGGCGATTCTCGATGCGCCGCGCTTCGGCTGCATCAACATCCACCCGTCGGACTTGCCGCGCTGGCGCGGGGCAGCGCCCATCCAACGCACGCTGATGGCGGGCGACCGCGACACGGCCTGCTGCATCATCCAGCTCGAGGCGGGGCTGGATACCGGGCCGATCCATGTACGCGAGCCGTTTCCCATTCCGCCCGAGATGGATGCCGGTGCCCTCCACGATGCGATGGCCGAAATCGGTGCGCGGCAGGTGCTCGCCGTGCTCGACCAGCTGACGCGCGAGGGGGTAAGCCGCGCCGTGCCACAACGCGCCGAGGACATCACCTACGCCGAGAAAATCCGCAAGGAAGATCGCCCGCTTGACTGGAACCTTCCGGCGGAAATGCTGTGGCATCAGGTGCGCGGGCTCGCCCCGGCCCCGTGTGCGACGGCGGAACTGGGCGGCGAAACGCTGAAGATTTATCGGGCGGAACGGGTCGCGGGGAGGGCAGGGGCAGCCCCTGGCACGCTGCTGGATGGATCGGTAACCATTCAGTGTGGTGATGGCGGCGGCTTGCGCCTGCTCGAAATGCAACGCCCTGGAAAGCCAAGGCAATCCGCCACGCAATGCGCGCAAGGGTTGCAGCTTTCAACAGGCATGCGATTATCCGCTGGAAAATAGTCTCTGGTTGTGGTATAAACGCCACTGTTTGTTAAAAATAACCTGTGATAACAACAGGAAACTGGCGAGGCATCCACCCATGTATTACACCCAATGGCACACGGCGATGAACGACGAAATTGTCCTTTTTAAGCAGCTTGATGAACTGAAAGAAGAGCACCGCCAGCTGGATCATGAGATCCGTGTGCTGCAAATGGCGACGATGCCCGACGAGATGCAAATCGCCCGCAAGAAAAAGCGTAAGCTGCAATTGCGCGACCAGATCATGACCCTTGAGGTCGAGATCTATCCCGACCAACCGGCATAGCCGATCCTCTTAATTGCCACCCGTTGGAGCGCTCCAGCGGTAATGGCCTTCGTTGCTCACGATATCGCCCGGTGATGGGCTAAGGGCCGCCAGTTTTTGCCGTAGCCGATAGAGATGCGTGTCGAGCGTGTGGGTGTCGGCCGTTTGCGCAGCTCCCCACACGGCTTCGAGCAGCGCCTCGCGCGAATCATTGGCGCGGGTGGGGCGCGCCAGCACGGCCAGCAGGCTGGTTTCTTTCTCGGTGAGGGGCACGGCGTCCTGCGTTGGGTGCTTCAGCCGACGCGCGGCAATATCCAGCTGCCAGTCCTGCGCCAGCGGCACGTTCAACGTTGCGTGCAGCCATGCCTGGGCGAGGCTGTTGGGGTGTAGCGGGGCGGGAAGCCCATTCTCGCCCCCGAGGGTGACCGTCGCCACGCCACTAAGGGGCGTGCCCATGGCGGGGTGGACTGCGTCGAGAATCAGTAATTCGGCGGCTTCCGGCGTTTCGCTGAGCGTATGGCCAAAATGCGCCACCAACTGTTCGAGCGCGTTACGTGCGGCGTTCGAGCCGCTCTGCACCGCGATGCGCATTATTCATCCACGCGCGGGGCGAGAATGGGCTTCACCGCGAGGGGGTGCTGAGCATCGGCACTGGCCGGGGAACGCGATGCAGCGGCACCGCCGAGCCAGAGGGAAAAGCCGATATTCGCCAGCAGCACGGTGGCGAGCAGCAGCAGGGTGAAGCGGCGGTCTTCCTGCCAGGCAGGCGCGGGGCGCGTGTGGGCGGGCGATGCGGGTTCCGCAAGCGGCGCTTCAGAGGTTGCGAAATCCGCCGTCAGCACCTCGGCATGCAGGGACGCGCGGGCAAGGTTGCTTGGCCGACGAAGCGCCTTCGGGCGCGAGGGAAGAGGGGCGGAACCAGGGGCCGAAGGGGCCGGTTTTGAAGGTATAACCTGTATAGCAGGCTCGGCCATGCAATCTCCCCCATTCGCGCGGGTGCATTATGCCACAGCACCCTGCGATTGCAAGTGAAAGCGCCGAAGCCGCTCAAAGAATACTTGACGCCATGCCGCGAGACTTTACGTTGCTCCTAAAGGGTTCTTCCTGTAGATATTTAAGCCAACGCTGCCATCGTAAATGGGCTTGAGCTGCAAGGGAGATTTTGCTCCCGCTCGTCGAGCGAGCGGGAGCAAAATCTTCGAGGCGCGCTAAGCCTAAACACAGGGCTTGAGGTTCGCCCTTGGCAACAGCGCTGGCCCAAGGAATTAGGAAAGACGATCATGCAACCGCCGGTGAATAACGTAGCCAAAACCACGCCTGTCAAGGCCATGTCGCAAGCCACCGTGTATGGCGGGCGGGCGATGGCGATGATGAGCTCGTTGCGCGTGCTGCCGACCCCCCAGAATTACAGCGTGTTTTTCTCGTGCGCGGCGGGGCAGCCGGGCGGCCTGCTGAAGGAGATTGATCGCGCCATCAACGAAAAGCGCGAGTTCAGCGAGGAGTTTCTCGACCATCTCTACACCACCTACATTGCCGACGTGCAGATGCGCGCGATGCGCGACACCGCGCACGATGCCAAGCGCATCCTTTCGGATATTATGCAAAACGTGAACAGCTTCGCGGGGGCCGCGAACGCGATCACGCAGGATGTCGGCTCGCAGCTACAGAACATGGACGAACAGCTGAGCGAAGAAGTGGTGCGGCTGCTGGCGCAGACGATTGTCGAGAGTGCGCAAACCATGCGTAGCTCGAGCGAGAGCATGACCATGCGTCTAGCCAACGCGCAGCGCGAAATTGCCGAGCTGCGCGAGAACCTGACCCGGGCGATGACCGAGGCCGAGCGCGACTTCCTGACCGGCGTGTTCAACCGCAAAGCGTTCGACCGCCGCCTGAACGAAGCGATGATCTCGGCCAAGGACGAAGGCTTCGCCCTGACGCTCATGATGATCGACATCGACCATTTTAAAGCCTTTAACGATAATTTTGGCCATCTCATTGGCGATGAGGTGCTGAAAATTGTCGCCCGAACCCTCACCGATACGCTGAAGGGGATGGACTGTGTGGCGCGTTATGGCGGTGAGGAGTTCGCGGTGATTTTGCCGCGCACGCCCATCGGCGGCGGCATGGTGGTGGCGGAAACGGTGCGCAAAACCATCGCCAGCAAGGAACTGAAACGCAAAACCAACGGCGAGAACTTTGGCGTGATTACCGTCTCCATTGGGGTGGCGACCTTCCGGCCCGAGGAAGACTCACCCTCAAGCTTCATTGCGCGGGCGGACGAAGCGCTCTATCGCTCGAAAAACTCGGGCCGCAACCGTGTGACGCAGGAGAATCTGTCGCAGTGATATCGGAGACGCGTAGGTGATGAATAAGCTTGCCAGTTTGGGGAGAGTGTCGATTCTCCTGGTTGACCCCGATATCCACCTGGCCAAGGTGATCCTCCAGTTGCTGAATCAAATCGGTTTCAAAAGCGTCACCCATGTGCGTAGCGGGCAGGAAGCCATTCAGCGATTGCTGACCTTTCCCTATCAGATTTTAGTGACGGAGTGGGACCTGAAGGATAGCAACGGCCTCGAGCTGGTAAGTTTCGTCCGGCGCGACGAACGCTCGATGAATCGCATGCTGCCGATTATTATGCTCACCGGGCGCGGCGAGGTGCAGGACGTGCACCAGGCGCGCGATAGTGGCATCACCGAGTTTGTGGTGAAGCCCTTTTCGGCGCAGACCTTATTCAACCGCATTCAACAAATTGTCGATCATCCGCGCAGCTTTGTGGTGGCGGGCGGCTATGTGGGGCCCGAGCGTCGCAGGCGCGGCCTGCCGCCGCCGGGGGTGGACGATCGGCGGGTCAGCAAGCCGGAGTTTGCGGGCAATGCCTACGAAGCTACGAAAAAGGCCGCAGGGAACGGTGCCATCATCTTCAACCCGGATTATACGATTCGGCAGGCGCTGGGCGCGAGCCGTGGGCTGGCCGAGTTAATCACGCCCGAGATTGTGGCCAAGGCACAAAAAGCGATCGATGCGCTGGACGATGAATCCATGCGTTGGATGACCGAGGATCTTGCGGCCATGAACCTCTCGCTGGCGCTGATCCGTGAAACACGCAGCGCGTCCGAGATCGAGCAGCTCAAGCATCTGGTGATGTCGATCAAGTCGCGCGCGGGCACGTTTGGCTATCGTATGGCGAGCGATGTGGCACGCTTGCTCTACCTCTTTCTCAGTAGCGATTTTATCCCCTCACGCGCAACGCACCATGTGGT
>CAZUOS010000075.1:0-6786 GCA_964621415.1 uncultured Azospirillum sp. | reverse complement strand
CCATGCCCGCCACCACTTCCTTAATCGTCGACTCAAACCGCTCCGCCATTTGCGCCAATAGATCGCGCTGCTGACTGCGCGCTTCCGCCTCGCGTTCAGCAAGGGCTGCGCGGCTGCGTTGTACCACCGCTACCGCCAGCCCGCCGAACAGCAAAATGGCTAGCGCCAGCAAGTTTCCCGTTAGCTGAAAATCGCGCACGGCGCGCATATCCCCGCTCTCGGCGAAGTCTTGGTTCGCGTGCCCCACCCACATCACCCAGGGCGCTGTGGCCCCCGGCACCTGAAGCGGCAGCACTGCCGAGAAAGGCAACGACGGATCGGTGAATCCCTCGGCAACAGCTTTGGCGGATTGCGTCTGCTGTCCCGCCTTCGCGGAGAGCACCGTGTAGCCATAATCCTTGTTGAGCAGGGCATAATCGGTGGCAGGCAGCATTGCCTCCACCACGTTGGTGCGAATAATTGCCGCCACGACCCCGCGTAACTTGCCCTCCGGCGAATAGAACGGCACCGAAAGCACGATGCCCTTACGATCCGCATCCGCGTGTGTCTCTTTATAGAGGTCATTGTCGCAGGTGAGCACTTCAGCCCCACCCACCAGCGGCACCTGAATGCCATCGACCTTCGAACGATCCGGGAAATGCTCGCGCAGATAGGCCATTTGCTGCTTCAGCAGGCGATATTCATAGATCTCCACCTCCTCGGCTGCTTCCGCCTGTGCGATGGTCGTCACGAGCTGTTTTTCTTCCGCCTCGCCCTTGGGGTCGCTCCCGTCGAACATCAGGATCGGTTCTTCGAGGCTACCCGTTGCAGGGTCGATCCGCTCCGGCTCGAGATCCAGCGGCACCAGATACACTTCCGACACCTTCACGTTGCTCGCCATGTTCCGATAGATCTGGGTGATCGAGGCGCGCGCGTTTGCATCCAGCGTTTTACCATGCCGGTCGATGCTCATCACGCTCGGCAGATAGCTGATGGTGCGTATTCCCTGATAAATCTGGGTGAAGCGCTGCACCACCTCCTTGGCGGCCGCGTTTGCTTCCAACCCTCGATCGCGCTGATAATTCTCGAGCGCGAGGGCCGTGTCGTGGCCAGTTTTCCAGTGCGTCACTCCGGCCACGCCGATCGCCGCCAACACCACCCATCCATACGCAATTTTCGATCCTGATTGCCGCATCATCCTCACCTCTCGTCACTCCATCGCGCGCTACGACGCATCCATCTTACGCAGGAACTCGGTTGTCTGCCGACTGAGCGACAGGTTCTGGTGCGAAAGCTCACTCGCCGCACCAAACAAGCCTTGCGCATTTTTCTCGATATCAAGCGTAATGCGGCTAATCTCTTTCACTGCCAGCTCCAGCGTTCCGGCACTTTGCGACACGCCTCCAAGATCCCCAGCGATCACCTGAATCAGGCCCTTTTGCTCGTCGAACCGGCGCGTGGCTTCTTCCGTCTGGCCGTTCATCTCCTCAATGCGCACGGCGATTCCCTTCAACGCCGCCACCACAATCTGCGAGGCATATTGCATCTGATCGACATAGCCATAGATGCGCTCGGTCGCGCTCGCGGTTTGCTGCGAGAGAATCTTCACTTCCTCGGCTACCACGGCGAAGCCTTTACCCGCTTCGCCCGCCCGCGCGGCCTCGATGGTGGCATTCAGCGCCAGCAGGTCGATCTTATCGGTAATTTCCTTAATCAGGTTCACGATCTGCGAAATATCCTTCGCCGCCGAGGTGAGATCCTCCGCCGCCTGATCGGAATTGCGCAAATCCTCGACCGCCGCACGCATCGCCGCCCCCGTCGCGTGCGAATCGCCCTGCAACTGGTTGGCCATATCCACCAGGCTACCACTCACCAGCGAGATCGACTTAATCCGCCCCGAAGCCCCCAGAATATCGCGCCCGGCCTCCTCGGTTTTGCGCACGCCCTGGCTGGTCATTTGCGAGATATGCTCAGCCATCATGTGAATCTGTTTACCGGCGGTCGAAAGCTCCTGCGTCACCAGCTGAATCTGGCGGTTATACTGCTGCATCGACTCCAGCCGCTGCACCCGCACATCCACCTGCGCCTGATCGCGCTCGCGCGCACGCCTGATGACCCAGAAAATGCCGCCCGCCAGCGCTAGCGATAACACCACCCCAAGCCCGAACGCCATCCATACCGCACGCATCCGCGCATTGAACTCCGTCGCGTCAATATCGGCCCCGACGATACCAATCGGGTTATGCTTACTGTCGTAAATCGGTTGATAGGCGCTGATGAAGGTGCCCCATTCGTCGGTATAGGGCGCGTCCTCCACCAGCGGAATATGCTCCTTCAGCGCCCGGCGGAAATAGGGCGACGCATCCGGGTATTCCTCCATCACATTGGCGGTGGTTTTGCGGGTGATTTCTTTGTCGCTCGCGTTGGCTTCCGGCTGCGTATCAATCACCAGATAAATCTTATCATCCCGCATAATCGCCGTATAGATATAACGCAGGTCTGGGTTCGCCGCCAAAATCTTTCGATATGGCTCCTGCACCTTGAGATAATCCGCCGAGCCTTTCTGTTCGGGCCGGGTGAGGGTCTGGTGCAAATCGCCATCGGTCAGCACTGCCGCCGTCGCCGCCATCGCACGCATTTCATCTTGGATTTCGTCTTTCAATCCATGGCGTGCCACCAACGTCACCACGACATTGCACAGAAATGTCGCCAGCAACACACTGACGGCGGCCACGGTTGCGTCCCTTTTTGGATAATACTGCGGCATGGCTCAAACCTACATGGTGAACAACTCTGCTACCCTTGGTAGCATAGCCTGAAGAAATCCAGGTGGATATTCCGCGAAAGCAGAATCCAATAGCGCCCTTGCATTCCAGCCGATGCAAACATGCAACAGCGCCCCCTCGCTATTCCTCTTCCTCACTATCGAAAACGCTGAAGATCTTGCGCAGGAATCCCGGCGTGAGACCCGAGAGGGGGTTCACCGAAACATCCGGCTGCTCGAACGTGCCCCCCACGCTGTAGTTGAAGGCGATCAGCCCTTCATCTGCCCCACCGGCGATAAAGCCGATCAGCGGAATCTTCCCGAGCAGCGAATTGAGGGCATAGGCGGGCGCTACCACGCCTTTCAGCGCATAGGTTTTGTGGTTATCGTCGAGCGTACCGCCCACCGTGATGCCAAGCGCCGTGCCGCTCGCCACCCCTTTTTGAATGGTGAACACGCCCGCGCGCGCGCTGACATCTGCCGTCAATTTCTCGAAGGCAATGCCGCTGCCGGTCAAGGCGTTGCTCAGGCCCGTGAGCGAACCGATGGAAAGTATCCGCCCCAGAATCTGCGCATTCTTCATTGTGAAGTCCTTCACCGCCAGACGCGCGTTCAATTGCGGCGGAGCGATACTGTCGTCATAAGCCCCGCTCAGCTCCAGCGTTCCCCCCGTCACCCGATCACTCACCCCAAGCGCCTTGAGCGCCTCGCCCGCTTTGCTCGCCTGCAGGTGGAAATGCCGCTCACCCCCCGCCTCGCGGATGCCACCTTGAAGCGTTGCGTCCCCCGCCTTGGCCTGCCACGCGCCAGATTCGCAACGCGCCGCCGAGCAGGAAAGTGTCGCCACCAATTGCTTCAGCGGGTATTGCGCATCCAGCCATAGCGTGCCGAGATCGACGCTCGCCTGAATCGCCGGGAAATGCTTCAGCACGCTATCGCCCGCGCCGCTGGTATAGCGCCGTGTCGCATCCAGCCGCGCGCCCTTTAGCGAGACCACACTGCCATTCTTCGCCTTCTGGTAGGTGAGGGTAAAATCATTCGCCACCGGGCCATTGCCCTTCACTGCCACGCTCAGCGGCTTGCCATAGGTTTGCGCCAGGGCCACATGGTTCGTCGGCGCGTCACCCAACAGCACGTCCCCCTCGAGCTGATAGCGCTTCGTATCCGCCGCGAAGCTGCCATTCACCCCGCGCAGGCGATAGCCACCATAAATGCTATCCTGCGCCACATCCTTCAGCGTGCCTCTAATATCGTAATCCACCGCTTCGAGATGCAGCTCGTTCTCGCTGCCCTTCTTGCCCGAGAAGGCATTGAACTTCAGGGTCATCTCCGCCCCAACGGTGCCGCGGATGGTGTTCGGGTTCAGGCCGAAATCATCGTCGAACGTGAAGGGCTTGAGCGCCAGATACGTCGCCACGTCGCTGGCGGGAGCGGTGAGCTTCAGCGTCGCTTCCATGGGGTTATGAGCGCTGTTCAGCTCCGGGCACCAGAGGGTCGCCTGCTCCACCTTCGCGCCCGAGAGGAACGTGCCCCCGCCGCCCTCAATCTTCACCGTGGTGGCGGTGAAATGCACCTTGCCGTTCATCTTCTCGACCAGCGGAAAACCAGGCAGATACTCGAACGTGATGTGCTCTGCATCCACCCACGCGTCGATGGAATCTTTCGGAAACTCCGGCGCAGCAAAATCCTCCGGTGTCAGGTTTACGGTCAGGCTCGCTTTCGCCGATTCACCGGATTTCAGCTTGTTCGTCACCCAATGGCGTGAATCGGGGGCCATTGTCAGTGGCCAGTATTTATAGAGCTTGGCGATGTTAAGGCGCGATGCCTCCGCCGCGAGCTTCAGGCTATAGCCGCGCTCGGCATGGCTCAGCTCGCCACTGGCGGTGATGGTGGTATCCGGAAGCACTAGGCTCGCCTGGTTCAGGGTGAAATGCTGGGTGCCCCAGTCGCCCATCAACGAGACACTGCTCTTCGTAAGCGGCAACGGCTCGGCAAACCATTCCGGCGCAGTGAGGGTGGCTTTCTCGGTCGAGATCTCGGCCCCTACGGCATGCAGGGCACCATCATCGGCAATGGTGACACTCGCCGTACCATCGAGCGCGCCTTCAAGCGCCATACCCTTGCTGCACCCGCCGAACAGGCACACCAGCGGTGCGGGCACATGTTGCAGGGTGATGGCCAGCTCATGCATCCCCGCCTCAAGCGCGGGGCGGAAATGTGCCGTGAGGTTCGCCTTCGATGCATCCACCGTGAAGGGCATGGAGGCGACCGCTTCATAATGCCCCTGACGACGCTTCAGGCGCAGGTTAAACGGCGAGCTTTCAATCTCGGTGCCGGATTTCGCATCGTTAAAGCGCAGCGACGCATCCTCGATGCGAAAATCGCGGAAAGGAAGGTCGGGCGCACTGGCAGGCGCGTCCTTGGCAGCCGCTTCCGACGCAGGCGGGCTAAAGAAGCTCACCATATCGGCCAGCGCCAATGGCGAGCGCGCGCCCTCGATCCCAAGGCTAATCGCGCCAGATTCATCGCGCACCATCGCCAAATGGGGCTGACGCAAAATCACCTTATGAATCATCCGCCGTCCGGGCAGAAAGCCCAAGGGGTCGATGGTGGCGTAAATCTCGGGCAGGCTGGCGAACAGCGCGCCGTCGCGCTTGGCGAAACTCACATCCGTGATATGGATTTTACCCAGCTCTGCCGCGTTGGTCCAATCGATCTTCACCTCGCCGATCGCAATTTCATACGGCGCACCGGGCACGTTGATCGCTTCCGTGATCCACGGTTTGGCAAAGCCGAGCGTGCGCTCACCCTCATGCAGCCAGATGCCAAGCCCCGTCAAGGCCGCCACCCCAAGCAGCAGCAGCAGCGCGAACCCCTTTCCAACATGGCGTAGATGCTTGACCATCGTGATAAATCCAGAAATGATGCGGGCGGGAGGGGTGAATTGAGGAATTGAGGAAGTGGGTAATTGAGGAAATGAAGAAATGGGGAATTGGGGAATTGAAGAAGTGGAGAAGGAGCCGGGCTTCCAGAGCCTTAGCTCCCCCCTTGAGGGGGAGCCAAAATCGTTCTTCACGATTTTGGTGGGGGGACATGCGAGCATACTCAGCGTTTGAGTATGTGGCTAATCACCCCCCACCAAATCCCAAGAGGGATTTGGCTCCCCCTCAAGGGGGGAGCTAAAGCTCTGGAAGTCCGGCTCCTTCCTCAATTCCTCATTTCCTCAATTCCCCACTTCCTCAATTCCCCACTTCACCCTTCCCCTTCCCCAACACGTCAACTCGTCATGCCCCTGCCTACCACCCACACGCCCCCGCTGGCAAGCCGCGAAACAGATGCGGTGCAATGTCTCGATGCCTTAGCGGCGCACCCCACGCTTGCGCCGTTGCTAGCGAACTCCACGACGCGCGCGCGGCTGGCCGCCGCTGCGGGTAACGCGCCCTACCTCGCGCGGTTGATGCAAAAATATCCCGAGCAGCTGATTCCCATCGTGAGTAGCGATAACGGAAGCGGCTTCCACGCCGCCTGGGCGCAACTGATGATCGAGGCCATCACGCTCGATTTCACCACCGACACCCCCACCATCATGCGCCGTTTGCGCCAGCTCAAGGCGCGCGCGGCGCTCACCATCGCCCTGGCGGATATATCGGGGGTATGGAAACTGGCAGAGGTCACCCGCGCGCTGAGCGATTTTGCGGGCCACGCGGTCGGCGCAGCACTGCGGCACCTGTTGCACCAGGCCGCCAAGCGCGGCGACATTGCCCCCACCCACCCCGAGGAGCCAGAGGCCGAAAGCGGCATCATCGTGCTCGGCATGGGCAAGCTCGGGGCGTATGAGCTGAATTATTCCAGCGATATCGACCTGATCATCCTGTTCGAGCACGAGACACTGCCCTATCGCGGCGCACGCAACGCGCAAGTGTTCATGAACAAGCTCGCAGGCGATCTCGTGACGCTATTGCAGGAGCGTAACGAAGACGGCTACGTCTTCCGTACCGATTTGCGCCTTCGGCCCGACCCGATGTCCACCCCCCTCGCCGTCA
>CAZUOS010000074.1:0-6796 GCA_964621415.1 uncultured Azospirillum sp. | reverse complement strand
GCTTAATATACTGCATGGTGTCATACACCGACAAGCCCGCCGTAACCACGCCCCCCGGCGAGTTGATATACATGAAGATGTCTTTCTCGGGATTCTCCGACTCGAGGAACAGCAGCTGCGCCACCACCACGGCGCACATGTGATCCTCCACCTCGCCGGTGAAGAAGATGATCCGCTCCTTCAGCATGCGCGAGTAGATGTCGTAGGCGCGCTCGCCACGGCTCGATTGCTCCACCACCATCGGCACCAGCGAGGCTTGCGTGTGGTAGCTGTCCAGCATGTCGCGTTGAGAATGAATCATAACGTCTCCCTTGTTCGCTTTTAGGCTGCACCAGCAACCACGGCGCGTCAAAACCGGCAAGTGATTTTATGCTTGTTATGAGGAAAGATAGTGCGCCTGTGGGCGAATTGCCACGGTGCGGGATCAGATTTTTTGCGCAGAAGCCCCTGCCGAGGCTTCACGCGCTTGTTCAGCGGCGGCGAAACCGCCCTGCTTACGCTGGCCTTGATGCAGAATCGTCTGCGCCACGCGCGAGGGGGCTGCGGCATATTCCTGAACGCGCACCTTGCCCTCCACCGCTTGCAGCCGTGCCTCTTCCTGTGCCTGACGCTTCGTCTGGTCGTATTCGGCCAAGGCTTGGCTGCCGCCCGTAAGCAGGCCGATTGTGGAGGAAATCGCACCGTTGAACACCATCAGCGGCACCATGGAAAATGCTGGCGCCGTACCGGCAGCAGACGGTAACGATAAAAAACCAGAGAACACGGCAGGAAGCCCGGGAAACACCGTCGCAAACGCAGGAATGATCGCAAAATGCAGCGCCACGGCGCAAAGCGCGCCAATCGTTGCTCCCACAAGGAACTGCTTCGCCGCGCTTTTCAGCGCGCCTTTCCACCAGATCGACGAACGGGATGCAGAACTATCCATCATACGGCCAGCATAGCAGAAAGCGCCTGCTCGTCACGTGAAGATTGTGTGACAAAGAAAAAATCCTCAAATAGCGCTACTATTCTGCGGTTTTTCTCTCATCGTTCCTGGCATATGCTCCAAAAAATCTGGTTAACAGAGGTGCCCTAAAGCCCTATTAAAAGCCGTAATACAAAGGGCAATTCGTAACGCCAACCCCTGAAAGAATATTATACTGTGCTGTAGAGTCATTTGTGGTTGTGCAATTTGATGCCCATGTGGAGCCCTTTTTAACCGAGTAGATTCTTCCGGTCACAGGATTGCCATCGTCCAACTTCTTGTCAATACTCCAAGCTTCTTCTGACGTTAATTTATTTCCCTGCGCCCCCATATGCGTTGACTGATTGGGCTGGTCGAACCAATTCGTATCCCCCGAAGTTGCAGGGCGAATACCTATTTCGAAATAAGCGCTGGAGGTTGCCCTGCCTTGAGGAACGTTTACACCATGTTTAACAAAATTAGCATCCGCGCCATCTCCATGTGTTGCAGCCCCATCAACACCAGTAAAACTACCTGCAATTAACCCTGCATTAGCCAGATGTTGCCACGCCAGAAATCGTTCGCAGAAGAGAACAGCGGCACCCTCTACAATTCCGTCACCGTTGCCATTGCACGTTGCTTTCGTGCTGCTGGAACTGGCGTTAATACAACCTGCGTCATTCCCTGTGCCATCCCCTCCCCTGGCAGTCCAAAACTTAGTCGCGTTCGTCATATCGCCCGGAAGCGCAGAGTATTTATCTCTAAAGGTATAAATTGCAGTACTATAACGCTGTAAATCATTCGTTACTGATCGTATTCCAGCGGCACGAATCAGCGATTGACCTGTAATAATCCCACCAGCAAGAAGACCAAGGATGACCAAAACAATCGACAATTCAACAAGACTAAAACCATGGTTGAATTTTACAGACATGATTACATTTCCCAGGAAAGAGTAGAATATGTACGTGGAAGCCAAAAAGGCTTTCAATCTTAACCATACAAAAGATAGCAAGAACTATGCAATTGAATTACAACAAGCTTCTGATAAGATAATATATAATAACTCTAAAATTAACAAGTATAAATCTGCGCTGCACGTGCCTATGTTAACTGCGGCTGAAGGAGCAAATCTATGTGCGGTATTATTGGTGTGATTGGCAACCAACCGGCGGCGCCGCTGGTGCTCGAGGCATTGAAGCGCCTCGAATATCGTGGTTATGACTCGGCGGGGATCGCGACGGTGACAGATCACCAGATCGAGCGTCGGCGGGCGCAAGGCAAACTCTCGGCACTGGCGGCTACGCTTGAGGCCGAGCCGCTTTCCGGCACGCTGGCCATTGGCCACACCCGCTGGGCCACCCACGGGCTGCCGACCGAGGCCAACGCCCACCCACATGCGACCGATCAGGTGGCCGTGGTGCATAATGGCATTATCGAGAACTTCCAGGAGCTTCGACACGAGCTGGAGGCAGCGGGCCATGTGTTTACCAGCCAGACGGATACCGAGGTGGTGCCGCAGCTCATCACTTTCTATCTCAATCAGGGGAAATCGCCGCGCGAGGCCGTGGCCGCCACGCTGAACCGGCTGGTCGGCGCGTTTGCGCTCGGGATTATTTTTGCCGAGAACCCGGAACTGCTTTATGGCGCACGCCTTGGCTCGCCGCTTGCCGTGGGCTATGGCGATGGCGAGAACTTTCTGGGATCGGACGCGTTTGCCCTCGCCCCGTTCACTCAGAAAATCTGCTACCTTGCCGATGGCGACTGGGCCGAAATCCGCCGCGATGGGGTGACCATTTTCGATAGCAAAGGCGCGGTAGTGGAGCGCCCCATCAAGATCACCTCGCTCAGCGGCGCTACCACTGGCAAGGGCGATTATCGCCACTACATGCTGAAGGAAATCCACGAGCAACCTTCGGTCATCGGCCAGACGCTGAACGTGTATTACAACCCCTCTGAGGGGCGGGTCGCCATGCCGAATCTCCCCTTCTCGCTTGCGGATATTTCCACCATCACGCTGGTGGCCTGCGGCACCTCGTATTACGCGGGCCTCACCGCGCGTTACTGGCTCGAATCCATCGCCAAGATTCCGGTCGAGATCGATATTGCCTCGGAGTTCCGCTACCGCGAGCCGATTCTACCGAAGGATGGCCTGCTCGTCGTCATCTCGCAATCCGGCGAAACGGCGGATACGCTCGCGGCGCTGCGTTATGCCAAGGCGAAGGGGCAGCGCACACTCGCCATCGTCAACATGCCGGAATCGAGCATGAGCCACGAGGCGGATGTCACCCTCTACACCCATGCGGGGCCAGAGATTGGGGTTGCCTCCACCAAGGCCTTCACCACGCAGCTCACCGTACTTGCCTGCTTTGCCCTGGCACTTGCGGATGCCCGCAAAAGCCTCGAAGCGCCAGAGATGGCACGCCTCACCCACGCGCTGGCCGAGGTGCCGGCGCGCGTCGCCGAGGTGCTCTACCATACCGATGGCATCGAGAAACTGGCCGCCCGCGTGCAACACGCGCGGGATATGCTCTATATTGGGCGCGGCACCAGCTACGCCATTGCGCATGAAGCGGCGCTGAAGATGAAGGAAATCTCCTACATCCATGCCGAAGCCTATGCGGCAGGCGAAATGAAACACGGGCCCATCGCCCTGATCGATGAATCGGTGCCGATTATCGCCATCGCCCCGCGCGACCCTTTGTTCGAGAAAACCGCCAGCAACATTCAGGAAGCGGCGGCGCGTGGCGGCAAAATCGTCGCGCTTTCGGATGCGGAAGGCATCGCCGCGCTGGGGTCGATCGTCAGCGAATCCGTGCCGTTGCCGACTGTCCACCCCTTCGTCACCCCAATTCTCTATGCGATTCCGGCGCAGCTTCTTGCCTATCACACCGCGGTGCTGAAGGGGACGGATGTCGATCAACCCCGCAACCTCGCGAAAAGCGTCACGGTGGAATAAGCGCTATGGACGAATCCCTCTTTCATCGCCTGGCCGAAGAAACCCTCGCCACCCTTGCCGAAGCACTGGAGCCTGCGTTTGAATCCGGCGCGCTCGAGGATATGGAATGTGCAGGCGGCGTGCTCACCCTCACCCTTCCTTCGGGGCGCGTGGTGGTGGTAAGCAAGCATACGGCCAGCCAGCAGATCTGGCTGGCTTCGCCGCAATTGGGGGGCTTGCATTTTCGCTATCACGCCACCGCACCGCACTGGCAACTGCCAGATGGCAGAAACCTCGAAGCCGTGCTTCAATGCGCTCTGGAAGAGTGATTATCATTCCCGATTCGTTGCCCGTGCCCGCCACGCCGCAGCATGCCCTGTATAACCCGCGTGTTCTGCTTGACTCTGGCCACAAACCGTCCACAAACACGGGCCATGGCGAAACCTGATCCTGCATCCCTGCCCCCCAAAGGCCGCATCAGCAGCCTGCGCTATCTGCTGCATTACCTCATCCCCTACCGCAAACCCGCAGCGGGGGCGACGCTGGCGCTCATCCTCACTTCGGGCGTGGTGCTGGGCATGGGCGGCGCGCTCAGCCATTTGATTGATCGCGGCATTGCGCGCGGCGATTTGCACCTGCTGTCGCAGGGTTATATCGTGTTGCTCGGCGTGGTGATCGCCCTCGCCTTCGGCACCTATTCGCGCTACCTATTGGTCTCGAGCGTGGGCGAGCGCGTGGTGGCTGATATTCGCCGCGATGTGTTCCGCAAAATCCTCTCCATGCACACGGCTTATTTCGAGTCGAGCCGCACGGGCGACCTCATTGCCCGCATCACCACGGATACCACGCTGCTGCAAACCGTCGTTGGTTCCTCGGTTTCAGTCTTTCTGCGCAATACGCTGCTGTTTACCGGTGGTTTCACCATGCTGCTCATCACCAGCATTAAACTGTCGGAATATGTGCTGCTGATGCTGCCGCTGGTCATCCTCCCCATCATTACACTCGGTAAGCGCGTGCGCGCCCTCTCGCGGGCGACGCAAAACAAAGTTGGCGATATTTCCGCCCATGCCGAGGAAACCATCAGCGCCATCCGAACCATCCACGCGATGGCACTCGAGACGAGCGAAAACCTACGCTTTGGCCGGTTGATCGATGACACGGTGGACGTGGCCCTCTCGCGTATTCGCCTGCGGGCAATGCTCACGGCCATTGTCATCTGCCTGGTGTTCGGGGCCATCATCACCGTGCTTTATATTGGTGGGCAGGATGTGATTGCGGGGAAAATCTCGGCGGGCGACCTCTCCGCCTTTATCTTTTATTCCGTCGTGGTGGCGGGCGCGCTCGGTGCGGTCAGCGAAGTGGTAGGCGAGTTGCAACGCGCCGGTGGCGCTACCGAGCGGCTGATGGAGCTGATGCAGCTCGAGCCTGCGATCAAAGCCCCGAGCGAGCCACATGTGCTGGGCAAAGCGCCAGCGGGAAGGCTCTCGTTCGAGCATGTGACGTTCCACTACCCCTCGCGGCCCGAAACTGCCTCGCTCGCCAATGTCTCGTTCCGCATCGAGCCAGGGGAAACGGTCGCCATCGTTGGCCCATCGGGGGCGGGGAAAACCACCATCTTCCAGCTGCTGCTGCGGTTTTACGACCCGCAATTCGGCCTGATCCGCATCGACGGGCACGACGTGCGCACCCTCGACCCGCGCGAGTGGCGTTCGCATATCGGCCTCGTGCCGCAGGATTCGACGATTTTCTCGACGACGGCGTGGGAGAATATCCGCATCGGCAAACCGAGTGCTACGGATGATGAAGTGCGCGAAGCCGCGCGCGCCGCCTCCGCGCTCGAGTTTCTCGAGGCGTTGCCGGATGGGCTCAACACCTATCTCGGCGAAAAGGGCGTGCGGCTTTCCGGCGGTCAGCGCCAGCGCCTTGCCATTGCCCGTGCCATTGTACGCAACCCCGCCGTGCTGCTGCTCGATGAAGCCACCAGCGCGCTCGATGCCGAGAACGAAACCGCGATTCAGTCCGCGCTCGAGCGTATCATGAAAAACCGCACCACACTGGTCATCGCACATCGGCTGGCGACGGTCGTCAATGCCGACCGTATCATCGTCCTCGACCAGGGCAAAATCGAAGCGAGCGGCACCCACGCCCAACTGCTCGAAACCAGCCCGCTCTATAAGCGCCTGGCGGATTTGCAGTTTAGGGAATGATACCAAATAGGTTACACATCGCTTGACGCGCGTAACTCATTATGTTACATTCCGGCCATGGCGATTTCGGATTTCAGTCACAAAGGCCTGCACGAGCTGTTTGTGCATGGAAAAAGCGCAAAAATCCGTCCGGATATGAAGAAGAATGTGCTGCGGATTCTGGATGCACTTGACGCGATTTCCAGACCAGAAGATCTTCAGGGATTCAAGGATTTCCATGCGCTGGTGGGTAGCCGCAAAGGAACCTACTCCCTCCATGTCAATCGCAACTACTGCATCACCTTTCTGTGGAACGGCGAAGATGCTACCGATGTTAACTTAGAGGACTACCACTAGGAGATTCTCATGATAAAACGCAAACGCCGCCCAACCCCGCCGGGGGAAATCCTGTCGGAGATGTTTCTGAAGCCGCACGGCATTACGCAGCAGGCCTTTGCCAATGCGATCGGCGTCAGCCGCAAGCATATCAGCGCGATCATCCATGATCGGCAACGGCTCGAGCCAGAAATGGCCGCAAGGTTCGGCCGCGTACTGCATAACTCCACCGAGTTCTGGTTGAATCTTCAACGCGCGGTGGATGTCTGGGATGCGGATGAAAAACTGAAGCGCTGGAAGCCGGAATATACCTTTAACCTGCATGCTTAGAAGCCTTGTAATGATACCCGCTATTCTCCCTTTTTCCCCGGAACATGCCGCCGCGTTCGACGT
>CAZUOS010000073.1:4461-6829 GCA_964621415.1 uncultured Azospirillum sp. | reverse complement strand
GGGAAGCGACTTCTTTCGCTTGAATCATCGGCACAAGCTGTTAAAATGCGCGGCGGTTCAAGGCCCGCCACGAGAGCAGGCTTCCATCGGCAAGTCATTCCCGCCCCGCGCGTTTCCCGCGTGGGCTTGATGTATTGGAGTCCCCTGCCGTGATGCTCGCCCGTTTTATCCCCTCCTTCACCATGCCCGAGTTTGTCCGCCGTTGGACGGCAGAAATTATCGCCGCAGCGATGGGAATTGCCGGGCTGATGATGCTGGTGGCGTTGCTCACCTACCATGCCGAGGACCCCTCGCTGAATCATCTGAGCGATGCCGCGCCACGCAATGCGCTGGGTTTCCTGGGCGCAAGCCTGGCCGATATGCTGCACCAAACCCTCGGTTGGCTGAGCGCGCTGCTGATTGCGTCGCTGCTGGGAACGGCCTGGCGGGTGCTGGCGAAGGATGATTCGCTGCATCTCAGCTGGCGGATGGTGGCGCTGCTGTTTGCTTTGACGAGCGGCGCGACGCTGCTCGCTATTCTGGCGGCGGCCTCGGGCGCGGCGTGGCTGAACCATGCGGGTGGGGCCATCGGTATTCTGCTGGCGTTCAAACTGGTGCCCACCCTTAGCGTGTGGGGAACGGCGGCGCTGGCAAGCCTGCTGCTGGTGTTGACGGCGCCTGTGGCACTGGGCCTTAAGCTGCATGAATGGGCGGCGATTGGGCATGTGGGCCGCAGCCTTTATGCCGCAGTCGCCAACCATGTGATGAACCTGGTGCAATGGGTGCGCGACCTGCGCCCCGCACGCGCGGAAGAAGATGTCGAGGACGAGGAAGAAGAAGTGGCCGAGGACGCGGAGATCGAAGCGGACGAGGACGATGCAGAGGCCGAGGAGCCACGGCTTGAGAGTAAGCCCAAAAAACGCGTCGAGCCTGTGAAAAAGCCGAAGAAAAACGATGATCAGAGCGCCCTCGACCTCAGCGAAAAACGTGGCGATTATACCATGCCAAGCCTGGGGATGATGCAAAAAGCCCCGGCGAAAAGCGTCAAGCAGATGAGCGAATCCGCCCTCGACCAGAACGCGCGGCTGCTGGAATCGGTGCTTTCGGATTATGGTGTGAAGGGCGAGGTGACGCGCGTGCGCCCCGGCCCGGTGGTTACGCTCTATGAGTTCGAGCCAGCGGCGGGCGTGAAGTCCAGCCGAGTGATTGGCCTGGCAGATGATGTGGCGCGCTCCATGAGTGCGATTTCGGCACGGATTTCGGTCATCACCGGCACCTCGGCGATCGGGATCGAGCTGCCGAATGCGCAGCGCGAAACGGTCTATATGCGCGAGCTATGCGAGGATTCGTCGTACCTCAAAACGCAAGCCAAGCTGCCGCTGGTGCTGGGTAAAAACATCGGCGGCGAGCCGGTGGTGGCGGATCTTGCGAAAATGCCGCACGTGCTGGTGGCGGGTACCACCGGCTCGGGGAAATCGGTTGCCATTAACACCATGATCATGAGCTTGGTCTATCACCACACGCCGGAGCAATGTAAGTTCATCATGATCGACCCGAAGATGCTCGAGCTGTCGGTCTATGATAACATCCCGCACCTCCTCGCGCCGGTGGTGACGGAGCCGGGCAAAGCCGTCGTCGCTCTCAAATGGGCGGTGAAGGAGATGGAGCAGCGCTATCGGCTGATGAGCAATCTTGGCGTGCGCAATATCGAGAATTATAACAAGCGGCTGGAAGAAGCGAAAAAGAGCGGCGAGGAACTAACCCGCAGTGTGCAAACCGGGTTCGACCCCGAAACCGGCAAGCCGATCATGGAGAAGCAGCCGCTCGACACCACGCCCCTGCCCTTCATCGTGGTGATTGTGGACGAGATGGCGGACCTCATGCTGGTGGCGGGAAAAGAGATCGAAGGCTCCATCCAGCGCCTGGCGCAGATGGCGCGCGCGGCGGGGATTCACATTATTATGGCGACACAGCGGCCGAGCGTGGATGTGATTACCGGGGTTATCAAAGCCAACTTCCCAACGCGGATTTCCTTCCAGGTGACGAGCAAGATCGACTCGCGCACCATCCTGGGCGAGCAAGGGGCCGAGCAATTGCTGGGCCAGGGCGATATGCTTTATATGGCGGGTGGCGGGCGCATCACGCGGGTGCATGGGCCGTTTATCTCGGATAAAGAGGTGGAAACCATCGTTAGCTACCTCAAAACCCAAGGCGTGCCGCAGTATGATGCCGCCGTCACTCACGACCCTGAGGCCGAAGCCGAGGACGCAGGAGGCTTCGATGAAGATGAATCGGATGCGGACCGCGAGATGTACGAGCAGGCGAAAGAGTTCGTGGTGCGCGATAACAAAGCCAGCACCAGCTATGTGCAGCGCCGCCTGAAGATCGG
>CAZUOS010000073.1:0-4361 GCA_964621415.1 uncultured Azospirillum sp. | reverse complement strand
TGGTGCGCGATAACAAAGCCAGCACCAGCTATGTGCAGCGCCGCCTGAAGATCGGCTATAACCGTGCCGCACGCATCATCGAGAAGCTGGAGCAGGAAGGCATCGTCGGCCCGCCGAACCATATTGGTAAGCGCGAAGTGCTGGTGCGGTAGTTGGGTGTTACGCGGACGAGATTATCCATCGCTTCCCGTAGCCTAGGGTGCAATGCTGAGCTTGTGCGCATTGTTCCTCTCATGTGTCACCTGAACACAATCGAAGTTATACACAGGTCGAAGCGCGAGCATTTCAATGGCTTAGTGCACTGAGCCACGGCATTATGCACAATGGGAGAGGCGCGGATGCCAGCCTTACGGCTTCGCAGGCGCGCTCGGTGCAGCGGCGACGGGCGCTTTCGCCGCCGGGCTGGTGGCGCTGGCACCACGCTCGGCGTCTTTCTTGCGACGGTCGGCCAGTTCCTGCGTCACTTCGCGAGCGCGTTTGGGGTCCATATTCGCCAGCACCAGCGCTACTTTACGCTCCGACATTTTGCCAATCACATCGAGCAGAATCGGCATCTCCAGCTCGTTGAAAATCTTGGCGGCTTCGTCGGGCATCATGGTTTCGTAAATCTTCACGAGGCTTTTGATCTGCGCGTCCTGCTTCTCGTTATACTGCGCCAGCACCTTGGAAAGATCGGTCTGTAAGGTTTTCATTTCGGTGATTTTATCGTTGATGCGCTTCTCGCTGGCATCGAGGATTTTGGCCTTCATATCCAGCTCGCGGTCGCGGGCGTCCAGCTCCTCGCGGCGCTTGGAGAGGTTCTCGAGCAAATCCAGCTCGCTTTTGCTATAGCGCGGCGAGGTATCGCGGGCTTTCAGCGCCTCGATCTCTTTCAGCGTGGTTTTGCCCGTGCCGAAGGTTTTCGGCTCCTCGGGCGGTTTTCCTTCTTTCTTCCCCTCTTCTTTTTTTCCGTCTTCTTTTTTGCCGTCTTCGGGCTTCGCTTCGCCTTCTTTTGCAGGGGTCTCCGCGGGCTTCGCGGTGTCACCCGCAGGGGCGGCAGCAGGGGTGCTGGCATCCGCCGGCTTCGTGTCGGCCGATTTAGCATCCGCCGGTTTATCGGCGGGTTTTGCGGCATCCGCCTTCTTTTCCTCGGCCGAGGCGTCGTTCACCGCATAAAAGGCACGCAGTTGCTGGCTACCGATATAGATCTCGTTCAGCTTCACCACCAGCAGCAGCGACAGCATGGTGATTGTCAGCGGCAACAGACGCAG
The DNA here is from genome assembly GCA_964621415.1 of uncultured Azospirillum sp. GTDB lineage: Bacteria > Pseudomonadota > Alphaproteobacteria > Rickettsiales > UBA3002 > QFOX01. Next base: position 3,111 of record CAZUOS010000073.1, on the reverse strand, counting down.
GCGGCGACGGGGGGGGGGCGACTTGGTTTTCATGTATTAGTTCTCCTGCTTCTTGCCCATCAGGTTCAGCAAATCCTGCTCGGCGCGCGAGCGGCTGCGTAAGGGGCGACGGCCCGCTTCCTCAGGCATTGGCGGGGTGGTGGCGGCGGCTTTCGGCGCTTCGGGGGATTTAGCAGGCAGAATATCCGCCAGGCGACGCACGGTGGGCGGCGGCTCGGCCGCCATCGGCGCTGGCCGCGGGGTGGGCGCATGAGCCGCGCCGCCGCCGAGCTTGCCCGCCCGCTCGATCATCATCTCGAGGTCATCCGCCAAATAATTCGCCTTATCGATTTTATGCTGAATATTCTCGCTGATGCGCATGGTGGCGGCGTGAATCTCGTTGATGTTCTGCGTGGCGCGCTGGGTGGATTCATCGAACTCGCGGATGATGCGCGCCAGCTCGGATTTGCTGTCCTGCAACAAGCGAATCCGCTTATTCAGCCGCAGGCAATAGAGGATGGTGGCGATGAGCAATCCCGCCATTAAGCTATTGATAAGGAGTGAGAGTATTTGGTTTTGCATGGTCAGGGGCCAGAGGTCAGAGGTCAGAAGTCAGGGAGGGAGCATGGCAAGATCGGGAATCGGAGCGCCACATTACAAGAATCGTTTGGTAGCAACAGAGCCGCAGGTTCACTGTCCCCTGACCTCTGACCTTTGATCCCTGACCACTCATATCGCCCCCTGTTCACGTAGCAGTTCGCGGAACTTACGGATATCCTCGTTCACGGCGATGGCGATGCGGTCGCCCACGCGGCCCACTTGGCCGGTGGTGACGGGCACCCCGCCGCATTTGATGCGCACCGGATCTTCGGGCGAGACATCGAGCAGAATGGTGGAGCCGATTTTGAGATCGACCACCTCGCCGAGCGAGATTTTACGCTCATCGAGCACGGCCTCCAGCTCAATATCCGCCTGCCCCACCTCGCGGCCGAGATGGCGCTCCCACACCGAATCCTGACCAAACTTCTCACCCATGAAGAGCTGCACCAGCAGGTCGCGGATCGGCTCGAGGGTGGCATGCGGCAGCAGAATCTCAATCAACCCGCCGCGCTCCTCCATATCCACGCGCAGGCGCACCAGCAACACCGGGCTGTTGGGGCGGGTGATCTGGGCGAAACGTGGGTTGCTCTCGATCCGGTCGAACATGAAGGAAACGGGGCTGACGGGGTCGAACGACGAGCTCATGTCCGAAAGCACAATATCGACCATTTTCTTGACGATATCCTGCTCGATGGTGGTGTAGGGCCGCCCCTCGATCCGCACGGGCTTGGCGGTGCGCCGACCGCCGAGGAGGATGTCGACGGTCGAGTAAATCTGCGCCGAATCGACCGTGATAATACCAAAGTTTTCCCACTCCACCGCGCGGAACACGGCGAGCATGGCAGGCAGTGGAATGGAGTTGAGGTAGTCGTCGAACCGCATGGAGACCATGGAATCGATCGAGACATCGACGTTATCCGAGGTGAAATTGCGGAAGGAGGACGAGAGCATGCGCACCAGGCGGTCGAACACCACCTCGAGCATTGGCAGCTTTTCGTAGGCCATCATCGAACGGTCGAGAATGGCGTAAATCCCGGAATTGCGGTCCGGCCCACCGGCGGCATTGTCGAAGCCCAGCAGCAGGTCGATTTCGTCCTGATTCAGTACGCGGGCGGGTTCTTCCTCGCCACCACTGGCGGCAGCGCTCGCGCCCTCTGCCTCGCCGGAGGCTTCGGCCGCCATCATTTTTTCCCACTCGGCGGCGGCGGCTTCGTCTTCCGTCTCCGTCATATATGCCTCCTAGTTGGCAGGGGTCGGGTGGTCAGCGTTCAGTGGCGATGTCGCAAGTTTTATACCAGAAAACTCTCGTATCCCGAAAAGGCTTTTGCCAATCACTGAACTCCGATCACTGAATTCTGAATTCTAACCCCTGAACTCTGACCACTGCCTACTGTACGACAATTTCGCTAAAAAGTATATCCTTCACAATCCCATCCTCGATGGTGCTGTTCAGGCGCGCGACCAGTTCGGTGCGCAGTCGGTAGATGCCTGCCGAACCTTGAATATCCGAGGCACGCAACTCGCGCAGATAGGTGTTGAATACGTCCTGAATGCGGGGTTTGCTCGCATCCATCGTGGCGACGGCGGCTTGGTCGCGCAGCTCGAGCGTGACCGACATTTTAAGGAAGCTCGCACGGGCCGAACTGGTGTGCAGGTTCACCAGGAATTGCGGCAGCTCGTAATAGACTGGCTTGCCCGCCGCTTCAGCGGGCTTACCTTCGCCATGGCCACCTTCCTCACCGTGGCCACCTTCTCCACCATGCTCAGATTCAGCTGTTGCGGCGGCCTCTCCCTCGGGCGATTCGCTCTTGCCGCCGATGACCCCGCCAAGGAACAGCCCCGCGCCCACCAGCAGCAGCGCCACTACGCCGCCGATGATGAATAACAGCTTTTTCTTGCCCTTTTTCGGCGCACCTTCAGCGGCTTCACCTTCGGCTGCGGGGGCTTCGGTTTCTTCAGCTTCTTTCTTTTTGGCGGACATTGCACTCTCCTTGCTGCATCCTTTGTAAAACCATTGCGGGTGAAGTCAACGGCGCTGCGGCGTTAACCACAGGCGAAAGGAAAGATCCTCGTGCTGCGTTGCAAAATAGTGATGTGGGGCGCTATTCGAGGGCGCGGTCGATCGCCGCGAAGGTCTCGGCGGCGTGCTGGCTGGCGAGGCTTGCCATATCCTCGGCGATGGCGCGGTGCTTCTCGGCCTCCTGCCAATAGGGGCGGATGGCGGGGTGCTCCTGCCCCAAACTGACCGCAGGCGCACCGAGCCCATGGATCAGGGCGACGCTCGCGCAGGATTCCGCCAGCGCCTGCCAATAGACCTGTCGCGCCCGAATGGCCTGCGCCAAACGGTGCGAGAGCGCGTCATCCAGCGGTGCCATCACCCCAGTATAGCGGTGGATGTGTTTGGGGTCGATCAGCGCCGCGCGCGCATGGTCGTAGGCAGCGAACACTTCGTGCCCGCGCGGGGTGGTGAGGGTGATGGGTTCAATGAATGGCGGCTGCACAGCGTCCTCGCTTCAAGGCAAGCCTAACAGG
>CAZUOS010000072.1:0-6858 GCA_964621415.1 uncultured Azospirillum sp. | reverse complement strand
TTAACCTTTCCCTCGCGGTACTTTTCTCTATCAAACCTAAACATTATAAGCAGTGGTTTAACAACCAACTTCGACCGTGGGCCTACTTTAAACTAAGAAAAAAATTTAATATTAACCTATAATAAATTAGGTAAAATAACATTATTATAATAAGCATAAAGCGGTTTTATCATATATTTTTTAGAACTAAGGGAACTATTAAATTTTAATGCACCTCACAAAAACAAAAGCCAACCTCTCATGTAAAACCTATTTCGTCGTCTTTTTATAATATCTTTTGATCCTAATGTATAAAAGAAAAATCCACTACACAATTTAAAAAAATAATAAACGTTTTTAGATGTATAAAGATTATTTTTATTTTTTGATAAAAATAATTTTACATTTTTTTGGTATATAATATTTATAATTTGCTTCACGACTACTTCAGCCGGGAATCGAACCCGGGTTTGCAGGGTGAAAACCTGCTGTCCTGACCACTAAACGACTGAAGTTTAAATAAAGCTAAATAGCACAGCTAGTATTAAAAACCCTAAAGCCAAAAAAGTTATCACGGTTCAATAAAAATTTATAGAAGTATTTTTTAAAAATTTAATTTTTAAAAATTTAGTACTAATAAAAAAGTGTGGATACAACGTATGTTCATGCTGTATTGTGTTTATTTGTTTTAAAAAAAATATATTGGTTATAAATTTAAAGGACGGTTTATTAAGTAGATTGTTATAAAAAGATAAATAAAATTTCACTAGAATAAAATTCTAAAATATATGACGAAAAGCTATTCTAAATTTTTTTATTTTTAAGGCTTTTGATGTTGGTCCGTAAATTTCCTTTCCAACAGTATTCATTCTTTTTTTTAATAATACTAAACTATTATTAGCAAATTGATAATACATACCAAAACTTCTAAAATAATATCTTTGTGATCTAATAACGATAGCTCTAACTTTACGCTTTCTACGCTTGTTTAATTTAACTTTTGTATATTTAAGAACTACACGTAAAAACTTACCTATATCTGCATGTTTACGAGTACTACATCTTCTAGTTTGAATTACTTTTACTAATAAAACCCCACTTGAATCACTAGGAATACTAAAACTTCCTTTTTGGAACACCTAGCGTTGGAATGTTTGTACTTGAGGTTTTTTTAATGCTTGTCTTACAAAATTTTGTTTTCTTAAAATAGATACAGATTGACGTATTGCATCAGAAGTTTGTTGTACTCTTTTTATAGAAAAATAAATGCAAATAAACAATATACTAAATATACCAAGAAGTGTAGCAACATAAACAGTCACTGTAGGATAATAAACAAAAAAGAAAAAAAAAAAAAAATAATATTCAGCGTGAACTATATCTAAACAGTAAAGATAAACAAAATCGTAATAAGAAAATTTAATACCAAAGGCAAAGGGTACTGTAAAGGCGTAAAATAAAAAAGATCCAACAAATAAAATATAAAAAGTTCCCATATCTGGAATAGCTTCTTCTGTAAAAAAATTATATGATAGGAAAACTAACAAAAATAATAAAATAACTAATAATTCAGTTAAAAACATCATTAAAACTAAACCATCTAAACACGCTCAATATCCCCATAAACCTAATAACGCAACTATTAATAAAAAATAAATAAATTTATATCTTAATGAATTAATTTTGATAACAGATCAAAAACAAAAAATAAATAAAGAAAGTCAAAACACATCTGTGTAATTAACATAAGCTCAATTTCCTATAGCAGCTAAATATTCTCTGTGGTTACTTCAATATAAATAATTTTTTCATGTAAACATACCTATTATACTAAGCACACCAAGCCCCAAAAAGACAAACACTGTAAACACCCGAAAAACAATATAAGTGAAAATATTCACCCAAATAAAATAAAGCAAAAAAAAAACCTCCATATTCAGTTGTGTATCCAGCTACTAACTCAGATTCGGCTTCAGCTAAATCAAAAGGGATTCTCCCAGTTTCTAAAAAAAAAGTTATAAAAATAATCGGTAAAACTGGAAAAAATAAAAAAATATGTCATTTCTTATCTGTTTCTACAGCAGCCGCAGCACTAAAACAAAGAGCTTCTACTAAAATTATTAAACAAATCATAAAAAAATTTAATAATAATTCTAGGTTAACATTCATAATAATAACTCTTGCAGAAGATAAAATAGCGTACTTGCTATTCGTTAAAAATCCTACTAAAATTAGAAGATAAGAAAACATTGTTGATATTACCCCCATTAAAAATAAGTTATACTCTATTTCACAAATAGCTAAATTAGGGCTTCAGATTAAGTTTGCTCAAAAAAGATAACTAGTAATTAATACTAACGCAGGTACAATTAAAAATAAAGTTCTATTCACTCTAGGCAAAACCGTAATATGTTTTACTAATAATTTTACCGCATCAGCAATAAATTGTAAACGACCTTTATAACCAATATAATTAGGTCCAACACGTCTTTGAACTAATGCTAAAACTTTTCTTTCAATTAGTGTTACAGTAGCTATAACTATAGTAAGTATTAAAAAAAGAACAATAGCTTTTACAAGCCCTATAATTATTAATCCAGATGTATCTAACATTTTGTATCAAGTAGTAAAAAAAACCCAATCCATTTTTATTTATTATTCGTTGTTAAGTTCTAAAGATCTTTTACTTGGGATAAAACTTATTAGTTCTTTTTGTAGTTTAAAATTCACCAATTTACCCAGATAATATAAAGAACGTTTATTAAAACGAGGTACTAAAGAACTTAAATATCCCACCATTTTTTTTTCCATTTTTGAATCAAGAATCATTAAATAAAAGCTTAAAACTCCAATCATAGTTACAAAATGACCAGCTGTAGCCATACTTTGTCAACCCATATAAATTGCTGGAAAGTCGTGTAATCGTCTTGGAAGACCAGAAAAACTAACTCAAAACAAAGGTATAAATGTTAATCATTGACCCCCTGTGTACATTACAATATGCAAATACCCAAATGTTCTAGAATATTTTACTTGGAAAAAAACAGGGAAATAAAAATAAAAACCAACAAATATTGCCATAACAACAGCACCTGATAACATCAAGTGAAAATGAGCTACAACGTATAATGTATCGTGCATTGATATATTTAAACTCACATGAGATAGTCACATACCAGTAAAACCTGCAACTAAAAAAAACGTAATAAAGGATAGTAAAGCTAAAAAAGTTAAGTCATTTTTGAGAGCACCATTTACTAAAGTAAAAGTTCAATTCACTACTTTAATAGTTGCTGGCATAGAAATCATAATTGTTACAGTACTATATAATGCTCGGCTTCTATGATCCAACCCAATTAAATACATATGATGGCCTCATACAATAAAACCCATATAATTCATAATATAAATAGCTCAAATTAAGTGATGTTTTGAAGCTACTCTTCTAAAATTAATAGCAGGTATTACAGAATTTACAACTCCGAAAGCTGGAATAACTAACACATAAACTTCAGGGTGTCCAAAAAATCAAAATAAATGATGAAAAAAGATAGGGTCGCCCCCATAAGCAAAATCAAAAAAAGATGTTTGTCAATGTCTATCTAAAGCTAACATTAACATAGCAGAACCCAACACCGGTGTTATTACTGCTAACGCTCTTAACATTAATAATATAGTTATCGTTATGAATGGGAGTAAAATTCTTCTGTTTCTAAGACCTGGAATTGCTAATACACGTCTAGTAGCTAGTAAATTTACTAAGGAAATAGTCGTACTTATACCAGCATAGTAAACACCCAGAATTAACATATCTTGAATACCAACCCCTGTATATTTTACTTTAGAAGAAAATGGTGTAATAAAAGTTCACCCCGCAACTGTTTGTGTTGCACTAGCACACTTTACTACGTGTCTTTTCTGTCTTTTTAAATACTTAGCGTTAGTTACTAAAAATCAAAAACTATCTGGAAACATGTAAATATACTTTCAAAAAAAAAGTTTTCATGAAAAGTTAGAATTTAAAGCTCAGGAACTTGCATAATTATTAACTTTAAAAAATTTAGCAGCATGTTCCTGTTCGTAAGTTTCAGGCAAATTTACTAATGATGTATTAATCTCTAGAGTTGGTGTAGAATTAAACGCATCATTTACTCAAGGTTGAGTTAAATGATTAACTTGTCTTAAGGCAAAGTAATTTACAGTTTTGTCGTAATTTGTTCAACAAGCAGTTCTTATAAACCCTATTTTTGCGATAAGAAGATAACCACATGGTTGTATTCAAAAACCTAAACTGTTTAATCTAGGAAAAGCTACATCTTTACTACCAACATGATAAGGTAATAAAAAATTAGCAAAACCCCCGAAAAAAACAGGTACAACTACAAAAAAAATCATAATAAGAGCGTGGGCTGTTATTACTTGTAAATATTTTAAAGAATCTCCGCCAAAAAATGGACTTCCGGGGTAAGCCATTTCCAAACGAATTGCTGTTGCTAAAACAGCACCAGACATTCCAGTAATTAAAGAAAAATAAAAATAATTTAAACCAAGTCTTTTATGATTAATTGTATAACAATATTTTTTGACTAGTTGACGTATTATGGTAAGTCCCTCAAAAAAACAGCTTTTGTATAACCCTACCAAATTAAACAAAGCTAACGACCTAGAACTAAAAACAAATCTAGGCTTTACAATACCGGCAAACAACACCTATTGCAAACAACACTTGTTATAAAACTCAAAATTGAGTTAAAGCTTAAATATACACTTCAACAATTTGGATCAGTAAAAAATCAATAATAAGATATATCATAAAATCTCCTTATAACTCACTTTAGTCATTGTGCATAAAATAATATATTTAAACCAAAAAGAATTAATAAATTTTGAATGTTAACACCAAATAAACCATAATAAATACGTTTTTGTTCAAAACTTTTAACAGCAAAAAACAACCATGATAAAAAAATAAATAAAAAATGTCAATATTTAGCTATTAATGCTAGTAGTAAATATTGATGCTTAGCACGAACTCTAGGAACTTCAAATTCTAAAGATCAAACATTAGCTTGTGCGTCAAATACTCAAAAGTTTTCTATAAATGAGGTAAGAACATAATAAAATTGATAGCTTTCAATTAGATATATATATACTAAACATAATGTTAGTACTGTAAGATGTAAAATTTGTTGTCTGTTGTTAAAATTAGAAATATTTAAAATTAGAAAATATGAATAAAAAATACAAAAAACTAAAAATATATAAGAACTGTAAGCGTTAATTAAAGAAAATAAATGAGTTTGATTTAGATTTGATTCATCGTACATGTATAAAGGTTCTTGAGAACTATTTAAATAGTAATAAAAAAATAAAGAAAATAAAAAACCCTCTACTAATCAAAAATAGGTATTTGCTCTTTTTCAAAATCTTTGTATTGCGCTAGTAAATTTACCAAATCTATATCTTTTTAAAAAAAAATTAAAACCACTTATTAATCAAAAAAAAATTAAACCCACCACTAATCAAGCACCAACTTGTCTTACTAAATTAGTAACAGAATAATTTACTAAAATTATTAAAATTATTAAACTAACAACAATAGGTAATACTAGACTTCTTAAAGAATTATAAAAAACTACCACGTGTTCTAATAATTCCTTATTTAAAAATCTTATAGTTATATTTTTTCTTGAAAGAAGTAAATTTTTATGATAAAATATAAAAGTTTCTCTGTGATATTCAACATAATATTTTGTTATATATATTACAGTCCCAAACAATGAATCATATCACACAGATAATCAAGCCCTGTATCATTTAATGGTTGGTCCATATAATTTTCAAAAAGTTTTACCCGTTAATAAGTTTTTTAAGGAATATAAAAAATATTTAAAAAGTATAATAAAATATGTTTCTAAAACAAGTTTAACCCAAGCCAATTCGGTTAAAGAATATTTTTGTTTAACTGAGTTATAAATATTTATAAATTCTTCTCACGAACAAAAATCAATTTTTTCATTATTTATTAATTTATAATATATTACTGTTTCATTTACTAGTTCGCACAATATAATGTCATAATTAAATATAGAAATATTAGTAATGTTACATTTTAACTGTAATAAAAAATTATGTAAACGAGACATTTTATTTTTTTCTACGATAAGTTAATCTATTAAAACTTGGAGTTCATTTAGAAAAAAGGTTAAAGAAATTAATTTTTAACCCTATAAAATAATTAATTAAATAGTTATTAGTGTTTACTTTTTTGTTTAAGAAAGTTATAAGTAAATATGATAAAACTACAATTACAAGTACAAGTATTAAAAACAAAATTATATCAAAAATGTTAACCATACTAAGAAAACAGGAATCGAACCTGTGATGTCAGTTTTGGAAACTGAAGTTTTACCACTAAACTATTTCTTAAAAAATCTAGGGAAATAGGAATCGAACCTATGATGTCAGTTTTGAAGACTGAAGTTTTACCACTAAACTATTCCCTATTTTTATTATATGTATAACTTATATAAAACTTTTAAATAATTTTTTTTATTACTGTTTTTTTTTAAAATTAAAATAATACTATTTAAAGATAATAAAATTCTTTTTGTATAAAAACTATAAGCATATTTAAAATTAAAAAAGCTTGAAGTTAAAACAACAAGTTCTAAAAAAAATCAAACTAAAATGCTTAAAGCTCACACACAAACAAAAGGATTACTTATTACAAAATTTATAAAATTATCGATATAAAAATTATTTAATTCTACATTATTACTGTTTAGTAATTTCACCAAATTAGTGTAAGTTTTAAAAACGCTTGTTTATTCCACCCACAGATTCCTCTACGGGTACCTTGTGTCAACTTAACTCAAA
>CAZUOS010000071.1:0-6862 GCA_964621415.1 uncultured Azospirillum sp. | reverse complement strand
CCGAGGGTGACGATGGCACCGCAGAGGGTGGCGGCGCCTTTGGCGGGTTCCATGCGCACTTTGCGGAACTTTTGCAGAAAGTTCTGCATCGGCCCTTTGGGCTCGAAGCCGATGATGGAGTCGTAGTCGCCGCACATGCCGCAATCCGTCTGAAACGCGGTGCCGCCCTTCAGCAGGCGCGCATCGGCCGTGGGTACATGCGTGTGCGAGCCGAGGACGGCCGAGACCTTGCCATCGAGGAAATGCCCCATGGCTTGTTTCTCGCTCGTTGCTTCGGCATGCATATCGACCAGGATCGCATCCACATTACCACCGAGCGTGTAGGGCGCGAGTGCGGCCTCGGCGCAAGTAAAGGGGCTGTCGAGATATTCGCGGTGGAAGACCTGGCCCAGCAGATGCAGCACCAGCAGGCGCTTGCCATTGGGCAGGGTGAAGAGGCGGCAGCCCGAGCCGGGGGTGGAGGCAGGAAAGTTATGCGGCCGTAGCAGCCAGGTTTCCTGACCGAGCAGCCCTGGTGCGTCTTTCTGGTCGAAGACATGGTCGCCCGCGGTGAGCACATCAATGCCGTTGCCCTTGAACTCGCGCAGCGTTTCGCCGTTGATGCCGAAGCCACCCGCCGCATTATCGACATTGACGATGACAGCATCGAGCCCATGCTCGCGACGCAAGCGCGGCACCAGTTTGCTTACCACTTCACGCCCGCTGCGGCCGACGACGTCTCCACAAAACAGAATCTTCATGGAGGCCGTTCCGGTGTTGAGCGGGTGAGATTACTTGCCGCGAATGATGAAGAAGCCCGTCGGGCGCTCAATCGGCTCGACATAGAGCGTTACCGACAGGCCGCTCGAAGCCGATTGCTCGCGCAATACGGTGGTGATCATGCCTTCGGTGTTGGCGCTCATCAGTGCTTTCAGCTTTTCCTGATGCTCCTGCGGCATTTGGTAGGTAGCCAGCAGGGTTTCAAGCGTGCGATCCTTGGTGCCCACATAGGCGGGAAACACGGCCTGGAACGGACGGTTGTAGAACACCACGTCGCCCGTGTTTTTCACAATGAACACAAACTGATATCCCTTACCCAGCGCCGAGGAGAACAGGGCATTCATAAACTCTAGTGCTTGCTTGACCTTTTTCAAACGTTCCAGGTTTTGGGCAACGAAGGCAAAGCAAAGCCCAATCGCCACCGCGAGGAAACACCCTTCCGGCGACTGGTAATAAACCAGCAGTGAGGCCCCAAGGATGATCATGCAGGCGAGCAGGAAGAAATGCACAATCAGCCCGACGCCCGTGCGTTTACGGACGGTGAATCCCGTCGATCCATCCATCAGGATGGTGCCCAGTTCGCTCGCGCGGCCATGAATGATTGGACTCATCGTCGTCTCTCCTAATGCTATTTAAATAGCCATTAACCTTCCCGACTATGCCAAAAAAACAGCGCTTCCTCAAGCGTTAATTGGAACGAAGCAGGCGAGGGAGGGTGACAGAGATGGAAAAAACGCGTGCGTGATGCAGCCCGGTCACAGCGGCGCCAGAACGGGCGAAAGTGCCGAGAGCAAGGTGTAATCCGTCATGTCGAGGCTGAGCGGGGTGATAGTGATATACCCCTCGCGGATGCGCGAAAAATCGGATTCCGGGTGGTTATTGAACGGTTCGGTGCGCTGTCCGCCAATCCAGATATAGGGGCGGCCGGCGGGGTCGATGCGGCGGTCAAGATTGTCGTCGAGCTTGCGGCGGCCTTGCGGGCAGAGGGCGATGCCTTTCACCGATTCCGGCGCAAGGGCTGGGAAATTAACGTTAATCAGTCGGTCGTGGGGAATGGTAGCGCGCGCCAGCGATTGGATGATTTGGGCGGTATAACGCTCAGGGGTGCGCCAGTCAGCAACGCCATTCTGTAGTTGGTTCGAGAAGGCAATCGAGGGGATCTCGAGCAGGGTGGCTTCCATCGCTGCCGAGACCGTGCCAGAATAGGTGACATCCTCGGCCAGATTGCTGCCGCGATTAATGCCAGAGAGCATCAGATCCGGGCGTTTATCCTTCATCACCTCCATCACCGCGAGGAGTACCGAATCGGTCGGGGTGCCATCCACCGCGAAGCGGCGCTCTGCCACTTGGCGCAGGCGCAAGGGTTTGTGTAAGCTTAAGGAATGGCCCGCGCCACTTTGCTCATGCTCGGGCGCTACTACCCATACGTCGTCGGAGAGGGTGCGGGCAATGCGCTCCAGCAGGGCGATGCCTTCGGCGTTCACGCCGTCGTCGTTGCTGATGAGAATACGGGCAGAGGAAAGATCGATGGGCATGCTGGATGCTATGCAGAGCGCGGCTGGAAAAGGAAAGGAAAAAATCGCGGCTTGACGAATTGTCCTCTATAGAGTACATACAATGTATGAGGCAGATTCGCACAACAGCGCTATTTGAGGCGTGGGTTTCGACGCTGGATGTAGCTGTCGCGGGGCGTGTGAAGGCGAGGCTTGACCGTGTTTAGACTGGCAATTACGGCGACCACAAGCGGTTTGATGGGTTGATTGAGTTACGCTTTGATTTCGGTGCAGGCTATCGCGTTTATTGTGTGGAGCAGGGGCCGGTGTTGGTGATTGTGCTGGTCGGTGGCGATAAATCCAGCCAGCGGGCAGATATTAAACGCGCCAAGCAATTGGCAGAAACGCATGTGGAGACGGAATAGGAGACGGTATGAAAAAAAGCGAATGGGAAAAAATCAAAGCGAATACGACCCCGTGGGATGCCTCGGAATATCTTGATAGCGAGGAGAAGATCACTGCGTTTCTGAACGCGGTATTTGAAGAGGATGGCGACGATCCTGCTTTTATCGCCAAGGCGTTTGGCCATGTGGCAAAAGCACGCGGCATGACCCAGCTGGCGAAGAAAATAAAAATGAGCCGTAGTGCTCTCTACGCCGCGTTGAGCGGGGAAGGGAACCCGGAGTTCGCGACGATTCTGAAAGTGGCGCGCGGGCTTGGGATCAAGCTGCGCGTGGCGTAGTATACCTACGCCGCCACGTGCGACAGCAGTAATGCGCGAGCGTCGAGTAGTTCGGCGCGCAGGGCGCGCAGCGTTTCGCGCGGGAAGGCGGAATGCTGCACGGGGGCAGCAGGCTCGTCGATCGTCAGGGCTTCCGCCAGCTCGGCCAATACATCCTGCTGTTCGGGCAGGTAGTTGTCGTTCACGCTGGCGGGAGGAACCGTGGCCAGCCATTCGCTGGCGCTGACGGCGTTGCCACGGCTGCGGGTTTCAATAAACTCATCCACCGCTTTTTTGGCACCTTTGATGGTGTAGCCCTGTGCGTAGAGCAGGTGTTTGATTTGCTCCAGCACCTCGAGATCCTGCGGGCGGTAGAAGCGTCGGCCACCATTGCGCTTCAGCGGTTTTACCTGCGGAAACTTAGTTTCCCAGAAGCGCAGCACATGCTGCGGCACATCCAGCGCCTCCGAGGCTTCGCTGATGGTGCGCAGCGCGGTGGGGGATTTTTCGAGCCGAAGCTCATCTGTTGAGGAAAAAGAAAAAAGCGATGCTTCGGTGCTTGCCATGAGATTGCCTGTACAAAGTTTTGTTTTCAGGCACCCCTGGTTCATAGAGGTGCCGTTTCGTTGACCGTCGTTGCGGTCGACTCAGGAAATCACGAACGCAGCCAGAGGCACACCAAAAACTAGCCGTTATTCACAGCCTGTTTAAGGATGTTGCTGGCGCTGAAGGTGAGCACCGTGCGCGGGGTGATCGGCACTTCGACCCCGGTTTTTGGATTGCGGCCCACGCGCTGCTTTTTGCGGCGAAGTTTGAAGGTGCCGAAGGAGGAAAGCTTCACCGGTTTGCCTTCGGTGAGCGCGGCCGAGATTTCCTCGAGCACAGCGTCGACCAATTGGGTGGATTCCGAAAGCGAGAGGCCAATTTCACGGTACACGGCGTTCGAGAGATCCGCGCGGGTGAGGGTTGTTTGGGTCATAGCTCCATCCTCCTAGAAAAGGGTATGTTTACCAGTACAATACACAACACCCCCACGTCAGTCCAGCGCCAAGTGCGGGCAGGGCTAAAATATTGCCTTTTTTCAGGCGGCCATCGCGTTGGGCGACATCGAGCGCCAGGGGAATCGAGGCGGCCGAGGTGTTGGCGTGCAGCGGCACGGTGACGACGCATTTTTCGGCAGAGAGCTTCAGGTTTTTGGCGATCATGGTCATCATCCGTGCGTTGGCCTGATGGGGCACCAGCCAGTCGATATCGGCGAGGGTCAGCCCCGCTTTTTCTACAGTGCTGCGGGTGATGGCGGCCATTTTCTCGACCCCGTGGCGGAACACTTCCTGCCCTTCCATGTGCAAATGCCCGGCGGTTTGGGTGCTGGCGACGCCACCATCCGTGCCGAGCAGGGGGCCGAACTCGCCGTGCGCTTCGAGCGCGAGGGCGCGGATGCCGCGGGTAGAATCGCTCGAGTTTTCGAGGATCACCGCGCCCGCGCCATCGCCAAACAGGATGCAGGTATTGCGGTCGTGCCAGTCGATAATGCGGCTCATGGTTTCGGCCCCGATGACGAGCACGCGCGAGGCAAGCCCCGTTGCCAGCCAGCCATGGGCAACCGAAAGTGCGTAAACGAAGCCTGTGCAGGCGGCGGCGACATCGAGCATCGGCCCGTGCGGCACGCCGAGTGCGGATTGCACCTTGGTCGCGACGGAGGGCATGGTGCAATCCGGCGTGCTGGTGGCGACGACGATGCCGTCGATCTGTTCCGCCGTATAGCCCGCGCTCACGAGCGCCCGCCGCGCCGCTTCGGTTGCGAGGTGTGAGGTCAGCTCGCCCTCTGCCGCGATGTGACGCTGGGTGATGCCGGTGCGTTCACGAATCCAGGCATCGTTGGTCTCGACCATCTGTGCTAGGTCGTCGTTGGTGAGGATTTTTTGCGGCAGATAGCTGCCCGTGGCAGTGATAATCGAGGACATGGGCAGGTTCCAAGGCAGGTTTCAGGTTCCAGGTTTCGGGTTCCAGGTTTCAGGTTTCAGGGGAGTGCGCGACAGGGGTGCCATTTCAATGAAAATGTTGCCGCATCCTCTCCTGAAACCTGGAACCCGAAACCTGGAACCTAGCTACTCTGCAGCATCCAGCAGCTCGGCAGCAAGTGTTTCTGCATTGACTCTGCCCAATTCGGCAAGGATTTTTTCGTTCACGTGGTGTTCGGCCATCGAAATCGCCACTTTAATGGCATTGGCGTAACTTTTGGCATCGGCCCCGCCGTGGCTTTTCACCACAATGCCGTTGAGGCCGAGGAGGATTGCGCCGTTCAGCTTGCGCGGGTCGAACCGGCGCATGGCCATGCGAATGGCGGGACGGGCAAAAAGATACCCCACTTTCGCCAGAAACGAACGCTCGATCGCGGTTTTGAGCGTGGTATAGATGAGGCGGCTTGCGCCTTCTGCGGTTTTGAGGGCGATGTTGCCGGTGAACCCATCCGTCACGACGACGTCGGTGGTGCCTTCGAGGATGTCGTTGCCCTCGACGAAGCCATGATACTCGACCGGGATGCTGCCGGAGCGCAGGATTTTATGCGCTTCCTTCACTTCCTCGTGGCCTTTCATTTCTTCGGAACCGACATTGAGTAGGCCCACTTTCGGTGCCGCAAGGCCGGTGACGGCGCGCGCGTAGGCGTCGCCCATCAGGGCAAATTGCACCAGATATTCCGCCGTGCATTCCAGGTTTGCGCCCATATCGAGCAGCACCACGGGGCGATGGCGCGAGGGTACCGTCGCCGTAATGGCGGGGCGATAAATCCCCGGCAGGGTTTTGAGCACAAACTTAGCAATCGCCATCAGCGCGCCGGTATTGCCCGCCGAAACCATGGCGCAGGCCTTGCCGGTGGCGACGGCATTGATCGCCGCGCGCATGCTGGATTCGCGCCCCTGACGCAGCGCGACGGAGGGTTTTTCGTCCATCGCCACGACGGTTTCCGCATGCACCACTTCGCTCGCCCGCGCGAGGGTGCGGTAGCGTGCGACGAGCGGCGCGATCACTTGCTCGCGGCCATAGAAAATGAAGCGTGTTTCGGGATGTTCTTTCAGCACCCGCCGCGCGCCCTGAATCACGGCTTCCGGGGCTTTGTCGCCGCCCATGGCGTCGAGTGCGATGGGAAGGGGCATGCGAGATCCAAGAGGAGGCCAGAGGCCAGAGGCCAGAGGCCAGGGCAGCAGCTTCGTTGTCTGCATCCCTGGTCTCTGGTCTCTGGCCTCTGGCCTCGAATCAGTTAGTGTTTTACCTTCGCCGTCGTCACCTTGCGGCCTTTATACATGCCATCGGGCGAGACGTGGTGCGAGCGCTTCAGTTCGCCGGTGGTTTGGTCTTCGGCGATGGCGCTGTTGGTTTTGAGCGCGTGGTGCGACTGACGCATCCCACGGCGGGAAGGAGAGGTTTTGCGCTTAGGTACAGCCATGGGGGCCTCGGGGTAGGTGAGTGGTAACGGGTGAAGGGCGAGCCATGCCCACCTTCACGAAGGCGCGCACTATAGCGTCTGTTTTGAGAAGGTAAAGGGAGATTTTTGCAAAATGCAGCGATGCTGATGGGAAAACGGTCTGGAAAGGGCGGCATCCCGGCCTTGCACCGAGATTGGCCGAAGCGATGTTGTGCTCCGTTTGGGTGGATTCAGCAATAGATTCTCGGCGGTTGCGGCGCGGCGGCTTCGGCGCTATAGGCAGGCACGCATGCTCATTCGCCCCGCCATTCGAGAGGATCTTCCCGCCGTTGCCGCGCTGCTCGACGCGTTAAATGCCTGGGAGGGCTATGACCAAACGACCGATACCGCGACACTCGCGCAGGCCCTGTTCGCGCCGGAACGTGTGGTGGCGTTGCACGCGCTGGTGGCCGAGGGGGAGGCGAG
>CAZUOS010000070.1:0-6869 GCA_964621415.1 uncultured Azospirillum sp. | reverse complement strand
CATAATAAAAATTACAAAATATAAAGTATAAAAAAGTATGTAATAATTAGTGTATATTATTTCTACTTTAGCGCGGTCTACTAAGATAGTTGATAGCTCTTCATGTATAGTTTCCCAGGCAATTAAGTTGTTGTTGATACATCATCACATAGCATATGTAGTTACTAAGGCAGCAAACACAAGAATACATACTGCTAACAAATGATTGCTGGTAGTAGAACGGTAATCTGTTAAATCAATTTTTGTAAAAAGAATTGAGTATCCAGGAAACAATTTAGAGCCTTTATAGAAATCAAAAATTGCATAATTTGTTAGTCGGTAGTAATAAACAAGACTAGATGCTAGGCCTATAAACATTAAACCGATTTGTCACCACGAGATACTTCACAGCAAAATTAGTTTAAAAAAATATAATTTATATAGAACGCCAATAGAAAAAGGCAAACCAGCAAGATTAGCTCCACAAAAAATCAATAAAAAACTGTCTAACCTAAGAAATTTAGCACCTGACCCCATCCATCTTGTATCTTGGGTGTTATAATTTCTAATAAAAGAACCAGCGCAGTAAAAAGTTGCTGCTTTAAATAGACCATGTAAGTATAAATAAGTGATTGTTATCCACAAATTACCACAACTAGCGAGTATCCATAAAAAACCGCAGTGGCTCATGGTTGAATATGCTAATAACTTTTTCATATCTGTCTGTGCTGCGGCCACGACCCCCCCATAAGCTGCGGTAATAGAACCTATTGTTATCAAAATAGGAACACAACCACACGTGACTAACAAAACATTAAATCTACACAAAAGATAAATCCCCGCCGATACAAGAGTAGCTGAGTGAATTAAAGAAGAAGCTGGTACAGGCGCTTCCATGGAGTCGGGCAACCATAAGTGGCCAACAATTTGTACTGATTTTATGGAGGCACACCCTACTAAGGTCATAGTACCGAACCACAGTAAAGAAGATTTTGGAATACTTTCAAGTATAAGTAAATTTAGAAAAATACCACAATTTGATGTTTTAGACACCAAGAAAAAACTAACAAAACTGCTCAATAACAGTATATCACTGACCAAATTAAACGTCATAGCTTTAAAACTTGATTTAACGACTCCTCTTCTTGTATGTCAAAAATTTATCAAAAAAAAGGACGACAAACCGATTAACTCCCAACCTAAAAAAATAGTAAAAAAATTTCCTGAAAATACTAGAGTGATCATACTGAGTACAAACGAATTCAATCAAAACAAAAATCGGCTTTCGTCACCCTCACCCCTAAAATAGTTTAGTGTGTATATGTTAGTGGCTGTACCTATTACACTAACTAATAACGCAAAACTCAAGCTTAAGCTGTCAACACAAAAACTAAAGTTCAACTCTATGTAGTCTAAACCCCTAACTAAGTTATCAAAGGAGTAGGTCCACGACTGTGAATCCAAATATATTTGCTTCGCCACCAAAAGTAGACTAAAAGTTAATAGCCCACAACTAAAGGCAAAATAAAACGCCAAGTGTTTAGAACTCAGATAGCGCTTAATAAAAACGCTACTTATCGTAAAAATACAGTACTGAAGAAAAAAAAATAAAAAAATAAAAATTTCTACGTTAAACATACCTATTACTTTAGTCTTTTAATTAAAAAGTATCGTTCATGATTTTCTAAAGTAAAAGTTGTATATAAAAAAAAAAATAACCAAAAAGAGAGTGCAAAATATATACTGAGTTGGGCTATAAAAAGTAATGTAAGGTGCCCTAAATAATAAATATATAAAATCCATTGCAGGATAAAGTGGCTTACAAACTCATACCAGTATAAGTATGATGTAGAACCGCTAGTTGTAATATTAGTGGTTAGTCCTAAAACTGAATCATAATAAAACTTATCGTAAATAAATTCATAAAGTTCAAAAAAAGCAGAGAAAATAAAAACAAAACGAATATTTTGAATTAGGAATCTAATCATAATAACTGCGACAGAAACAAAATCTAACATAGCTTCAAAAAGTAGGCTAGTTGTTCGCCCACTACCTCGAACGTACATAACACTAGCTAGTCCAAAATTTTTCAAAACGAAGGTTGGCACTATTACTGCTGTAGCACCCACTATAACAAATAGTGAAATGATTCAAGAAATAGAACCAGATAGATAAGCACTAAAAATAGTAAAAAAAAAAAATCAAACAACGATTAAGCCGAAAGTTAAAAAGTAAAAAAGTGCATCATCGGCTGCCCCCATTTCTTCTTCTAAGTCTGCAAAGTAATTAAAAGAAACTTGATACAAGTCTGAGTTATTGGAAAAATTACTTAATAGTTTAGCGCCGTAAGCTAGACTATAAAAAACTATCATTCCGAACAACAAGCTTCATGCTGTTAAATTAAAAAACATAACAAGAATACTATTAGCAGTAAAGTAATAGTTAGACGTAGAAAGAGCTGGGTTATAGCTGTGCATATAAGATGCTAACGCAGTCCACTTAGAAGTTAAATATAGTTGATAGAAATTAGCTAAATAGTTATTAAAACTGTCAAAAAAAACACTTGAAAGCGTTGAACTAACCATTATACGCACTCGCTTTAAATAAATTATACAAGCGAGGAAATCTTAAAGAAACCCCCCCCAAATAAATAAACAAAAAGGCGTAGGTCATTAAAGAAGAATCATTACCCCCAAGTCTGTTGAAAAAACGACCAAAAGGTAAATATGAAAACGCATATCAAATACAAACTAAAAAGATTACATAGGTTGCCTTAAAAAAAACTTCTTGGTCAGTAAATATTCGATTTAACTGAATCGTGTATCTAGTAAGGGCAATTGTATAAGCAAAAAATATTAGACAAAGGCTTCAGGTAATTCTGTAAGCTTGCTGCTCACCCCTGTTTATAATATTTGGTTGGAAATAAAAAATGACAAAAAATAAAATTAAGCCAATTAATCCCGTATAGTGAAAAGGGCAGGCTACTAATCAACCCATGTACGGCCTAAAATATCAATGAGGAGCTACACCAAAAAATCGTATATCAGTAGACATTCCTACGTCTCCTCACATAAAAAGTTCATAGTTTAGAGCTTCGGGCTCCTCGTATAAAAATAAACACAAAATACCGACTAAAACTAATAAATTTAAAAGCTGACCCATTTCATTTACTAAAACCTCATCATATCAGTTTAGTTCTTGTTTCACACCACCGTCACTTTCCTCACACTTTCAATCGTAGTGCATATCAACTCCGTGAAATACTCCCAAGTACCCCAACACAAAAGCCAGGGTGTAATGTAAATAAGCTAATCGGGTCATTGTGTCTGAGTTAAGCGTTTGATCTGTAAAAACTAACCAGTATAGCTTACCGATAAAAAAACAAAATGTATGAAAAGCGTTTGACGCGATAGTCAAAGTAATGTCGCTCAGATGAGTCGCACACAAAACTAAACCTAAAAAAATAACTACCTGAGCTAATAAAAACAAAAGAACTCCACTTTTTCAGGCATACTCTTGTTCTGAGTCCAAAGTATTTAAATAAAATTTCCTAAATAAATGTAAAAACATAAAAATTACTAATAAATCAACACCACGCTCGTGAAGCCAAAAAAAATCATCTGTATAAATATTCTCACAATCTTCTTCTTCGCGCCCCAATGGTATATACATAGACTCAGTGATGAGGGAAAAACTCAACATTGTCCCCGAGACTAACTGATTGTAGATAACCATAAGAATGCAAAAACCAAACAACGAAGGCAGCTCATGAAAGGCAACATGTAGCTGTTGAAAATACTTCGTAAGAAATATACTAAGTCTACGCGTCAGCTAAAAATAAAAGTAAATTAAAGGCGGTCGAGCATAAAAAAATAGTCGGTAGCAATACTTTAGAATTTACGTGATATTAGTAGGTGAAAAACTCAAAAACGTTACGCAAACTATATCAAGCAATTGTTAGATTGGGGTAAGGGTAATAATCTAACTCAATGTGTATTAAAACCAACTGCATAAGATTTCCACACAAATACAAACATCTCTAAAGTTTAAAATTTCGCCTATATTTTACAAAAGCTGGAGATAAGCCTCTAAATTCCAAGTGGTTTATCTGTATGAAATGATAGATACTCGACATCGGCCTTATATTTTTATTTTTAGCTAATACTATATCGTTTCGTTTTACAAAATTATACATTTTTTTTCGCTTACTTACAGAAAAATTAATTGTTAATGTTAAACACAACCACTCCCAAAACAAAATATAAAAATAAGTAATAACTGCACCAGTGTTCAAAAAAACTGTAAATAGTCTAACCAAAACTAAGTATATTTGGGGTTTATAGACGTCTAACAAGTAATAGTAGGTATAATACGCAGTTGTACACCCCTAAAATAAAAATTATAAATATTAAGTTATTAAATTTTTAACAATATTACAGATCCAAGACTTACTAGAATGTCGTAGAAGTTGCTAGTGTGCTTACAATAGAACCTCGAAGCATCCTCGCCTCCCAATGATACGATTCGTAATAGTCCCCAAATTCCTGAAACTGCTCAACAGCGGCTAAGCACTCCTGATTCATTGCACCCATATATACGTTTGCTTGCTGATTAATCACTGCTGTACTCTGACTGAGGTATGAAGGATTTATTACTCGTGCAAATTCTTGCATGACGTTAGTTGTTATATCTGCCAAGACTTCTCTTAAAATATTAAAACGAACATCAACGTTGGTTTGGTCTACACCCCAAGCGTTAACATGCTCTAGAAATTCTTGATAACCTATTGCAGTTCGAGGAGGTAAAGGAGCATCACTTGCTTGATAGATGGCAGTCTCGATATCAGACATTATAGCCTGTAGCCTTATATGCCCTGTACTGATTCTAAGTTGGGAAGCGTCATAAGTAGCTACGAGCTGTTCAGATGATTCTCTTATCATCTTCAAATACTGCCAATGTGACAAAAAGCCGGCGATACCAGTTGAGTAATTATTCATTAAATGGTTGTTAGCTTGCTGTATAACTGTATAGTGGTGGTCAATCTCGTACATAATATCATAAACGGCACCACCAATACCGTCCATCTCATTAACAAAATGCTGTAAAAATAAAAAAACCTGGGGAGATAAAATAGCGTGTTCTATATACGTAAACATACCTTTTAAATACTTTTTAACACCGCAACTCACAACTAATCAAACACGGTGATTTACTTAAAAAATCTCGATAAATTCTCCGAGAGCCAACAACCAATAGCGTTACCGACTAAATCTAGGCCCAATTTGTTGTAATAAGAAAAAACCACACTCTATAAATAAAATTTTTTGATATACCCGCAATCTTATGGTCTTTTGTTATTTAAAAAAATACCCCTGATAAAAACTCAAGCATTATATCAGTTTGCGCCTTTGCTCCGCAACTACCAACCAAATATTAAATCTCAATAATACTACGACTAACAATCCTACCGATATCAAGCGGAGTTTACTAAAGTGTTGGCTGTGGTGCTCCGAATCAAATCCCCTCTTTCCTGAAGTGATTCCAAGGCATTGTCTAAGTATTCTAGCTGCTCTTCAATAGCTACATAATCTTCCGCTGCGGCGTTGAAATACGCATCTGCTTGCTGCTCAATGCTATCCATATCCGGATCACCGATTACAGAATTGAAAAAATATTCGAGTTGTTCTGAACCTCGCGCTGATAAATCCCCCACAAGATCTTTTAAATCATGCAATCGATTATCGATATAAGTTATATCCGATTGCCAGCCAATAATGTCCCCAGCAAACCGTTCAAGACCGTATGTCGTTCCTTGAGCTATGGGAGCATCGCTAGCTTGCTGCATTATGGTGCTAAGGGTACCTGCTATAGCAGTTAACCTTTGGTTTGATGTGTCGACAGTAGCTTGTGAAGTTTCGTGTGTAGTCACAAGATGCTCAAATGACTCCACCAATTCTCGTGAATATGCATTATAATTTATTACGTCTAGGATAGTCTGGGGAGGGTAGACACTCGATATATATTGGTTAACTTTTTTTATAGTTGTATAATGAGTCTGCATTGCCTCCCTAATGTCACCAATAGCGCCTTCAATAACAATCATTTCTTGGGCAAAATTTATTAAAAGTACACACACTTGCTTAGTAACAAATAGATCACAAACATACGTAAACATACCTTTTAAATATTTTTGGATACAACAACCACACTACCAAAACTCTGGGAAAATAAACAAACCAACTTTTCTCCAGAAGTTCTAGCCCCCAATTCCCCGTGATAAAAAAACCACCTCTCTTTAGAAGTGAAGTTTTTTTTTATACCTGCGGTTTTTTGGATATTTTGCTATAAAAAAAAAAACACTCACAGCACAAGCAGTGTCGACTACTGTTTTTGGGTCTAGACAGTAACGGCTGATAAATTGCTGCGAGAAGAAAACACCCACTTCCTTATAGGTGAAGCTTTTTTTTATACCTACGGTTTTTTGGATATTTTGCTGCGAAAAAAAGCACCCCGCACGAACAACGGCAACCGGCGTTTTCTAGGCCCGGATGGTAATGGCCGTTAAACTGCGGTGGGAAGAGAATGCGCACCTCCTTTATAGGTATAGCTTTTCTTTATACCTACGGTTTTTTGGAGAGTTCACTACAAAAAAACGTCTAAGCTCAGAGTACCGACAAAACTTGCAACCTGACAAGGGCGGCCAGTGCTTTGCAGTATATAACCCTATGAGCGCAGGCCTGGTGGGCTCATTGCAAACTTATAATTGTTATAGCAATTTAGGTTGCTAGCGGGCACGTACTTAAAACATTTCAATTGTTTTAAGTACGTGCCCGCTAGCAACCTAAATGAATAGCTATTTTACTTATTAGTTTTTTAAGCAGCCCACCAGG
>CAZUOS010000069.1:0-6891 GCA_964621415.1 uncultured Azospirillum sp. | reverse complement strand
TTTGAGTTAAGTTGACACAAGGTACCCGTAGAGGAATCTGTGGGTGGAATAAACAGATGTTATCAATTTCTTACCTAATTTGATGACTTGAGCCCAAAAAAATGATCCTGCAAAAGGTTTGTACACATTTGACTATTATTTAAATATTCTGCTCGCACAACCATTTGTTTGTGTTTGAGCATTAAGTATACTTGTATTTTTTATAATCGAGGTAGACTTATGATTAGCACACAATTTTAATTCAAAACATAGCTACGGCGTGTATACAAAAAGAGTGTTGTTATCCCTAACAAATATTGTAGTTTTGTTTAAAACTACAAAAAACAAAAGTCAATTCTTAAAAGCTTTTTATAAATTTTATATATAAATAGTGTTTAGAGATAGGGAATAGTTTAGTGGTAAAACTTCAGTCTTCAAAACTGATGTCATAGGTTCGATTCCTATTTCCCTAGAGTAATTTAAGAAATAGTTTAGTGGTAAAACTTCAGTCTCCAAAACTGACGTCATAGGTTCGATTCCTATTTTCTTAGAGTGAGTCTAGTAAATTTAATAGTACTATTAACTTCCACAGCTACAATTATTTTTGTATATATTTTACTCTTTTTTAAATCTAATAACGACCTTATCACATTGTGACGAAAAGTTAATGCAATTTTTAGCTCTTTTAAGACATCTTTCTTAAATTTTAATGTATGGCGCGCGACCTTTAATCGACTAATAAACAGACGCACTAAAAATTAAATGATTGGTTTACGTAAATATTTTAATTCATTTTTTTCTAATACTTATAGTAGAATAGAAAATAGTTATAATATTTTTTTGTTTGAATTAATAAATAACAGTATTCTTGTTCATAACGAAGTGAATAATATTAAAGTAATACCTTATTTGTGGCCTGAGTTTGTTCTTAGGTGTTTTCAGTTAAAACAAAGTTATGCACTATCTGAGTTTGACTGACTCTCCCTTGTATTAAAAACTTATTTTGATACACACCTAGCGTACTTTAAGTACAGTTTTAAACGATTAATAAGGGGGGATATTATTAGGGAATTTTGAACGCCCATGGTTAATTATTGAATTATCAACATAGCAACGACTTATAATGCAATATTCGGTGACGTCAAATATGTATTAATCATTAGTATAAGATACACTAGAGAAACTTTTATATTTTACCACAGAAACTTAGACCTAAATAGACACGACATAAAAATAGTTTATTTGAGTAAACTTATCCTTAATCAGGTATTAGTTTACTATAATGCAATTAAAACTTTAGTGCTGCCTATATTAGCTGCTGGTTTAATGTGTTTAATTTTGATTAGTTTTTCTACGACTAATTTAATAAGACAAGTTGCTGCCTGGTTAGTTGTAGGACTTATTTTTTTCTGACTTATAAGCGGATTTAATTTTTTTTTAAAGCGCTATAGATTTGGTAAATTTACCTCAGCAATTCAAAGATTTTGAAAAAGAGCAAATACTTATTTTTGACTTGTAGAGGGTTTTTTGTTCTCCCTGTTTTTTTACTATTATTTAAATAGTTCGCAAGAACCCTTATATATGTATGATGAATCAAACTTAAATCAAGTCCATCTTTTTTCGTTAATTAACGCATACCTCAGCTATATTTTATTGGTTTTTATTATATTTTATTCTTTTTATCTCATACTAAATATTAATAATTTCAATAGTAGACAACAGATAGCTCATTTGACGTTAATCACGTTGTTTTTGATTTATATTTATCTTATTGAAAGTTATCAGTTTTATTACGTGCTTACATCATTTATAGAAAGCTTTTGAATTTTTGACGCGCAAGCTAACGTTTGAACTTTAGAATTCGAGGTGCCGAGGTTGCGTGCTAAACACCAGTATCTATTACTAGCTTTAGTGGCAAAATACTGACATTTTTTATTTATTTTTTTATCTTGGTTATTTTTTGCGGTTAAAAGTTTTGAGCAAAAAAGAATTTTTTACGCGTTGTTCGGTGCAAATATTCAAAACTTAATAATTTTATTTGGGTTGAATATTTTATTTTACGCGCAGTGACTAAAGTGAATGTTTAAACGATTTTATGATGCGGTATATTACTGGTTTTTTGTAGACCCTAATAGCTGAACTATTTATACGATATTTAACGCAGTTTATGATTTTTTACTAAGCATTAAGAGGTGCGTTCAACGTATAAAGAAAGTTTATTCTTTAGTAAAGAAATAAACTTTGCGGTAATTACTAAATATTTTTATTTTTTAAAAAACTACTTATTTGAGGGGGTAACTGTCATTCGGCAGCTTGTTAAAAAATATTGTTACACAATTAATCACAAAAGACTTGGTTTAAATTACTTCTATTTCTCTCTTATAACGGGAATGTCTGGGGCTGTTCTAGCTACGGCTATAAGATTAGAAATGGCCTACCCCGGAAGTCCTTTTTTTGGGGGAGACTCTTTAAAGTACTTACAAGTAATAACTGCTCATGCATTAATCATGATATTTTTTGTTGTGGTTCCTATTTTCTTTGGGGGGTTTGCTAATTTTTTATTGCCGTATCACGTTGGGAGTAAAGATGTAGCTTTTCCTCGTCTAAATAGTTTAGGTTTTTGAATACAACCCTGCGGATATCTTCTAATAGCGAAAATCGGGTTCATAAGAACTGCTTGTTGGACCAACTATGATAAAACTGTTAATTATTTTACATTAAGACAAGTCAACCATTTAACTCAACCTTGAATTCACGATGGATTTTCGACAAACCCTAGTCTTGAGCACACAAACTCATTAATAAACTCTCCCGAACTATATGAGCAAAAGGATCTTAGTAAATTTTTTAAATTTAATAATTATACGAGTTCGTGAGTATTAAATTCTAATTTTTCGTGAAAGCTGTTTTTCTGAAAGTATGTTTATATGTTTCCCGACAGTTTTTGATTTTTGGTTACTAATGCAAAATATTTAAAAAGACAAAAAAGACATGTCGTTAAATGTGCTAGTGCTACACAAACTGTAGCAGGGTGAACTTTTATAACCCCCTTTTCTTCTAAAGTAAAATATACAGGTGTTGGTATACAGGATATGTTAATTTTGGGTGTTTACTACGCAGGTATTAGTACGACTATTTCACTTGTTAATTTACTAGCAACTCGTAGAGTTCTTTCTATTCCTGGGTTACGCAATCGAAGAATCTTGCTACCTTTTATTACAATAACTATACTGTTAATGTTAAGAGCTCTTGCTGTTATTACACCTGTGTTGGGTTCTGCCATGTTAATGTTAGCTTTGGACAGGCACTGACAGACTTCTTTTTTTGATTTCGCTTACGGTGGAGATCCTATTTTTTTTCATCACTTGTTTTGGTTTTTTGGACACCCCGAGGTTTATGTATTGGTTATTCCTGCTTTTGGTGTGGTTAATTCAGTCATCCCCGCAGTTAATTTTAGAAGAGTAGCCTCAAAACATCATCTTGTATGAGCTATCTATATTATGAACTATATGGGTTTTATAGTGTGGGGACATCATATGTACTTAATAGGGTTGGATCATAGAAGTAGGGCGTTGTATAGTACTATTACAATCATGATATCTATGCCAGCAACTATTAAAGTTGTAAATTGAACTTTTACTTTAGTAAATGGAGCCTTAAATAATGATTTAACTTTTTTAGCTCTTTTATCTTTTATTATGTTTTTTCTTGTTGCTGGATTTACGGGGATGTGGCTGTCGCATGTTAGTCTTAATATATCTATGCACGATACACTTTATGTTGTTGCACATTTTCATTTAATGTTATCGGGTGCCGTTATTATGGGTATATTTGTAGGTTTTTATTTTTATTTTCCCGTATTTTTTCAAGTAAAGTACTCTAGAACTTTTGGTTATATGCACATTGTTATGTATACGGGAGGTCAGTGATTAACGTTCATTCCTCTATTTTGAGTAAGTTTTTCGGGATTACCAAGAAGACTCCACGATTTCCCCGCTATTTATATGGGTTGGCAAAGTATGGCAACAGCGGGACATTTCGTTACTATGCTGGGTGTTTTAAGTTTTTATTTTATGATTTTAGATTCAAAAATGGAAAAAAAAATGGTCGGTTATTTGCACTCGTTAGTGGCTAGGTTTAATAAAAGAGCTTTATATTATTTGGGTAAAATAATCAACTTTAAACTACAAAAAGATGTTAACAACTATATTCCTAGCTACAGGTCTTTAAGACTATTGTATGTTTAACTTAGTGAAATGGGGTGAGTTTCTTTTACTAATTGATATAAATTTTATGATATAGCTACTGTATTGTTAATAAGTTTAATAAAAACCATTATACTATTTTTAATTCTAACTATTGTTATCGCAACCGTAACCCTAATTGAGCGTAAGGTTTTGGCTTTAGTTCAGCGTCGGGTTGGGCCCAATTATGTTGGGTATAAAGGTCGGCTTCAATTTATTGCCGACGCGGTTAAACTTTTAGTAAAACATATCACGGTTTTACCGCGTGTTAATAGAACGTTGTTTCTTATAGTACCTGCTTTAGTGCTTATTACGAGCTATTTGTTTTGAGCCAATCTAATTTGAGGGCCTAATTTAGCTGTGTGTGAGATAGAATATAACTTATTTTTTATGGGTGTTATATCTACAATGTTTTCTTATTATTTAGTGCTCGTCGGATTTTTAACAAATAGCAAATATGCTATATTATCGTCTGCAAGAGTAATTATTATGAACGTTAATCTTGAGTTAATGCTCAATTTTTTTATGATTTGTCTAACTATTATGATAGAGTGTCTTAATTTTGCTCAGGCTGCAGCACTCGAGACTGACAAAAAGTGACACATATTTTTATTTTTTACAGTTTTGCCTGTTATTTTCATTACTTTTTTTTTGGAAACTGGACGGATACCCTATGACTTGGCGGAAGCAGAGTCGGAATTGGTAGCGGGCTATACAACCGAATACGGTGGTTTTTTTTTCGCGTTATTTTATTTAGGGGAGTATTTTCATCTTTATTGTTTTTCGGGAATATACGCGGTGGCTTTATTTGGGGCGTGGTGTGTTTAATTTTACTAGGTATGTTTACGTGAGAATTTTATTGTATGTTTACAGTTAAAAATTACATAAAATTAACTAATCATCCGTCTTATTTGGGGACTTTGGGTAACTGGATTCACGTGCGCTACTGGGATGTTTTTTGATTATCATTATTATTGTTCTGTATTTGATTTTTAATAAAAGTAAATTCTCTTCGATACAAATTTGTTTACTTTATTGGTGTTATTTGGGGGTTGGGGTGTTGGGGATACTGAGTAAACCTTGACGGTATGGTGTTAATGATGTTTTTGACTGAGTTACTTGTTATATTATTATTCTTATTAGTATTCTTATCTTATAACTTTTTTACGGAAGAGGAAGTTCCTGATATGAAAATTTTTTATTTTTTTTATTTGGGAGCTTTAGGCTGTTATGCACTATCTGTGCCTTTAGCATTCTGATATAATTTTGAGTTTAATGAGTTTGCGTACCTAGAGTTATTAGATGTTGCTTCTACAGAGTTGTTTTTTTTTTTTCAATTTTTTTTTGTTTTATATCCTACAATTACCATTTATGTTGCTACTTTGTTAGGAGTTTTTAGTATTTTGTTCATTTGCATTTATTTTACAGTAAAAAGATTACAGCAGGCTACACGTTTAAAAAAAAAAAATACTATGATTCTAAGAAAACAAAATTTTGTCAGACAAGCGTTAGTAAAACCACAATTAACTACATTTCAAAAGTAATGTTCCAAAAAGGTAGCTTTAGTATACCGAGTGACTCTAGCGGCGTGTTATTAGTTAAAGTTATTCAAACAAGAAGGTGTAGTACAAGAAAGCACGCTGATATTGGAAAGTTTTTAAGGGTTGTTTTAAAATATACCAAAGTCAAGTTAAATAAAAGAAGGAAAAGAAAGGTTAGAGCCATTGTTATTAGATCGCAAAGATACTATTTTAGAACTTTTGGCATGTATTACCAGTTTGCCAATAACAGTCTTGTGCTTCTCAAGAAAAGAATGAATACAATGGGGAAAGAGTTGTATGGTCCTACCTCTAAAGCTTTAAAAATACGAAAATTCAGAATTGCCTTTAAATATATATTTTAGAACACATATGTTCAAGTGAAGTTTTTTTTAAAATTTTATAGCAGTGTGCTTAACAGACCAGTTTATAAGTTTAATTTAAATCTATTTTTTTTAAAAAACAGCAACAGCTTTCTGTATCAACATACCCTATATCCACATTTCTTCATTAACACTAAAAATTTAAATATTAAATTTTTAAAAAGCGCTTCAATAAATATATACTGAACTTCATTGTGTTTTGTAACTTTCTTGTGTGTATTATTTGCGAGCATTTTTTTTTTAATATAAACAAACTATAACTCTAGTCGTCTAGTGGTTAAGACAACAGGTTTTCACCCTGTAAACCCGGGTTCGATTCTCGGCTAGAGTGACTTGCGTAAATTTATCAAAATAATATATATAGCAGACATATCAATTATAACTAAAACGAAACAAACAATAAATTTAAAAAAAAAGAATCTTCCTATAAACTTATTTTTTAAGCTTTGTGTTAGCTTATATATAAACTTAAAAATAAAAAAAACTAAAAACAAACTAAATTCCACACCGCTAAAAAATTGACTCCTTTTTTTGTGGTCGACATCTAAAAAACCATGCGATTTTATAAACAATACGTTTTTTGTAAAACCCTTGTACCAATATTATTTGTCTTTAACTAGTAAAATTTTTTAATACATACATATATTTTGCGTTACGCATAGTAGGCTTACTGTCGAAGTCGGGTGTTAACTCACTGCTTATAATGTTTAGGTTTGATAGAGAAAAGTACCGCGAGGGAAAGGTTAA
>CAZUOS010000068.1:5629-6905 GCA_964621415.1 uncultured Azospirillum sp. | reverse complement strand
ATGGCGGCGCTGCAATCCCAGCACTTCAATCCCGTGCTCGACTGGCTTACCACCACCCATCAGGCCCCGTTTCATACCACCGAGGGGCTGATGGCCATCGCGCAGCCCGAAGCTTCGCTGGCGCAGCTGCGTGCCTGTTTTGCCAAAAGTAGCGATACCGAGTGCGCCTGCCTAGCTATGCTTACCCCCATTCTTGGCTCGGCGCTGCTGGCCTTCGCCCTCTGGCAACGGCATCTCGCCATTGACGATGCGCTCGCGGCCGCCCGTATCGAGGAAACCGTTCACGCCGAGCACTATGGCGACGACGCCGAAAGCCTCACCGCCTGGGCCGCCAAATGCCGCGATGCACGCGCCGCTGCACAATTGCTGCTGCATCGGGAAAACTAAAAATTGCTCTGGGCGATTTTCTCGGCAAGGAAGCTGCGGAACACTTTAATACGCTTCGAGTTTTTAAGCTCGACGGGATAGACATACCATGCTTCCGTCACCGGCCCGGCCAGCGTATCGAGCACGCGGCTCACATGGCGGCTCCGATGCAAAAGATAATTCGGCAGTGCCGCAATGCCCATTCCCTGCTTCACCATGGTGCGCAGCGCAATCAAGGAATTCGCACGGAAATAGGGGCGCAGCTGATGCGTCTCGCCATAGGCATCGAACAACCAGTTTACCTGCGGAAATGGCAAATGCTGGCCATACCCTTCAAATCCCAACAAGCGGTGATTCGCTAGCTCCTCCAGCCGATGCGGCACCCCATGTTCGCGCAAATAATCGTTCGACGCATAAAGCGAGTTCTGCAATGTAATCATCGGAATCTGGATCAGATCGGGATGCCGCGTCGGCTGAAAGCGAATGGCGGCATCCGCCTCACGACGCGAGAGATCCAGCTCGCGGTCTTCGCAAATCAGCGTCACCGCAATTTCGGGATAGAGCGCATGATATTCTTTCATCTGCGCCGAAAGCCACAGCGTGCCAAACGTCACCGGCACGGTCAGCTTGAAGGGCCCTTTAGGTCTGAGCGTCGCCTCCGCCAGCGAGACTTCGGTCGCCTCCAGCTTCGTCACCATTTCCGAAACGGTGCGAAACAACAGCTCCCCATGCTCGGTCAGGGTGAGGCCGCGCGCGTGGCGATGAAACAGCGCCACACCCAAACGCTCCTCGAGCGAGCCAATTTGGCGGCTAATCGCCGACTGACTGAGATGCAGCGCCTCGCCCGCACGGGTGAGATTTTTGTGCAGGCCAACGGTATGAAATACCCTGAGTTTATCCCAGTCCATAG
>CAZUOS010000068.1:0-5529 GCA_964621415.1 uncultured Azospirillum sp. | reverse complement strand
AAGCTGTTGCTCGGCTTCACGCTCATCGGTGCGGCGACCACCTCTTCCCAGCGCACCGCCGCATGCTCCTCGGTGGCCATCACGGCAAGCGGCGCGCGCGCCGTTTCCTGGTGGTGTTCGTTAGCGCACCCCGTACAAAGAAGTACGAGCGCCACGAGCGCTGTTTCTTTCCCGTATCGCTTCATGAGACACTCCATCCATCCGCGACGCGGTCGTGGATCGCCGCGTCTTGCCCGGGCTTATGACGCAATGCCCCACGCCTGAGGAGCATCCATTTTGCATGTGCGTTATGCGCTGGGTGCAACGCTCCATCGCGACAACACACTTCCCCAAGAAAACGCTTCCGCTGGAAGGAAGCACCCATAAAAGCCCTAGTGTTTGCCTCGGGAATTGTGTTAGGCTTGCCCCATGCCCACGCACACCCATTACGATGCCATCGAACTCGTCAAGCGATTGACGCATATCGGAAAATCGCTATCCAGCGAGCGCAACCGCGACACCTTGCTCGAGCATATCGTACTCGCCGCCAAGGATATCGCCCATGCCGATGGCGGCACGCTCTACCTGCTCTCGCCGGAGCGTGATGTGCTCGACCATGTCATCATGCGCACGGATTCGCTGAACATGGCGTTCGGCGGCACCACCGGCACCACGCCGCCCTTCCCGGTGCTGCGTGTGCGCGACCCCCAAACCGGCGAAGTGGCCATGCGCAAGCAAGCCGTGCGCGCGGTGATGACCAAAACCTCCGTCATGGTCGAGGATGCCTACACCTCGAAAGAGTTTGATTTCTCCGGCACGCGCGAGTTCGACCTGCGCTATGGCTTCCGCACTCGCTCGGTTATCACCATTCCGATGGTGAACCACCGGGGCGAGGCCATCGGCTGCGTCCAGCTCATCAACGCCAAAGACCCAAAAACCGGCGCCACCATTGCCTTCTCGGAAGAAGTGGTGGAGGTGATTTCCTCGCTGGCGAGCCAGGCGGCCGTCATTGTCGATAAAGAAATGCTGATCGCCGATCAGAAATTACTGCTCGAATCCTTCATTAAAATGATGGCGCAGGCGATCGACGCCAAATCCCCCTACACGGGTTCGCACTGCGTGCGCGTGCCAGTGCTCACCGAAATGCTGGCCCAGGCCGCGTGCGAGGATAGCCAGGGCTTCTTCCGCGATTTTACGATGACGGACGAAGAGAAATACGAGCTGCACATTGCCGGATGGTTGCATGATTGCGGCAAGATGGTGACGCCCGTCCACATCATGGATAAAGCCACCAAGCTCGAAACAATCTACGACCGCATCCACCTGGTGGCAGCGCGCTGCGAACTGCTGAAGCGCGATGCCGAGATCCGCTACCTTAAGGCCTGCGCCGTACCGGGGGCGGATATTCCCGGCCTCTCGCGCGCCTACGACGCCGAGCGCCTACAGATCGACGACGACATTCGCTTCCTGCAAACCGCTAATATCGGCGGCGAATATATGGAAGACGAGAAAATCGAACGGCTCGAGCGCTTATCCCGCCACAGCATCGTGATCGACGGCGAAATCCACCAGCTCCTCACGCGCGACGAAATCAAAAATCTCAGCATCCGCCGCGGCACTATCACCCCCGAAGAACGCCAGATCATGAACGACCACATGGTACACACGGTGAACATGCTGGAATCCATGCCCTGGCCCAAGCACCTGCAGCGCGTGCCGGAATATGCCTGCGGCCACCACGAGAAGATGGACGGCACCGGCTATCCGCGCGGGGTGCTGGCGGGCACCATGTCCGTTCCCGCCCGCATGATGGCCATTGCGGATGTGTTCGAGGCCTTAACCGCGGTCGACCGTCCCTACAAAAAGCCCAAAAAACTCTCTGAAGCGATGGCCATTATCGGCCAGTTTAAAAAGTCGAACCATCTCGACCCGAACATTGTCGATTTCTTCGTCACCTCAAAAACCTATCGCCGCTTTGCTGAAATGTTCCTCGACATGGCCCAGATCGACGAGGTCGATGAAGCCGCGATCCTCGCCATCGAGCCAGAGCCGATGAAAATGCGCATGGTGCCGAAATAGGTCCGGCCAGCCATCAACGGAGATTACGGCACCAGACGCAGATTCTCGAGGATGCGATTCTCTTCCTCGGTGAGGGGAGCGTCATCGTCATGCGCGTGTTCGGAGTCCATTTCCGGCAGGCTGGGGGCGGGAAGCTCAGCGCGTAAGGCCTCAAGCGCCGCCGGCTCCAGCCGTTTCAGCTTACCTTCTACCGCCGCCCCATCCTCGATCGTGATATATTCGTGCAGAATCGTGCCCTTCAGCGTCGCGGTCGCATACACGGCCACGCTATGCGCTTTAATCACCCCATCGACCGTGCCATAGACGATCACTTCTTCGCCAGTCACGTCACCACGGATGCGCCCATTCGCCCGAATCGTGACGCAATAGCCGCGCACATTGCCATCCACCTGCCCGTCAATATCGAGCACACCCTCGCTGATGATGCTACCCAATACATTGACATTACTCGCGATCACCGACGGCGCGAGGGTACGGCGGTTCATCCCACCTGCGTCCCCTTCCCGGCCATCGGCACGCCGCTTAATCCAGCGCCCGAACATTTTCACCTGCTTTCAGAAAATTGGCGGGGTTGATGGGCTTATCCTGATAATGCACCTCATAGTGCAAATGCTCGCCGGTCGAACGCCCGGTAGAGCCTTGAATCCCAATCACCTGCCCTTTTTTTACCACTTGGCCGGGACGCACCAGAATCCGGCTTAAATGCCCATAGCGCGTACCAAACCCATATTCATGTTTCAGGTCGATGACGTTGCCATAGGCCGTTTTCCAGCCCGCAAAATCGACGCGCCCATCGTTGCTGGCCACCACTTTCGAGCCACTTTCCCCCGCGAGATCGACCCCCGCATGGAAGCTCAGCGCGCCACGGAACGGATCAACCCGCGTGCCAAAGCCACTGGTTTGGTGAAAATCGTTCGACGCCATCGGCGACGCGAGCGGCATGGCATGCACCACCTCGTTCAGCGTCATCAATTTACGCAAATTGAAATAAAGCTCGGCGTCTTTTTCCTTCAGCGCCGCGCCCGCAGATACCGGCATAAATGGCCCACCCTGGCCAGCTGCACCCGTTGCTGCCTCGGAAGACGCCGCCGCAGGCACCGGCAGGTTCGGCCCACCAACACCCCCTGCAACCGGGGCTGCCGCCCCACCGGCCGATTCCGCCCGGCCATATTTCTCGCGCCGCTGTTCTTCCTGCACCCGCTTGGCTTCAGCCGCACGGGTCAGCGGTTCCGGAGCCACACCGGTGCGCGCGATGACCTTCTCCAATTCCTTGATTTTTCCACCCGTGGTGGCGCGGATATCCGCCATCATTTCGTCGTGATTGGTTTGCAGCTCGCGCACCTTATTCTCAAGGAACTGAATGCGGTTAAAGACCGCGTTATATTTCGCCGCCGCATCGTCACCCATGCCCTCGCTCGACGCGGCCGCACTCGCGGTCGGCTGCGAGGCATATTGCTGAGCCAGGGCCTTCGCCGCCTCGGCCGTTTTGCTGCCCTTTGCGTCCTTGCCGTTATCGGCGAGCTTCATCAAATCCTGCTTCAGCAGGCTGAACTCAGCCTCCACCCGCGCATTTTCCTGCGCATAATTAGCAAGCCGCTGTTCTTTCTCGTCAATCACGCGTTGCGCCGCCATGTACGACCCGCCCGAGAAACTGCCGAACCCGACAAATCCAAGCACGGCCACGGCAATTGCCGCCTGCACCCCAGCCGAGAACGGCACGTGCTGCGTCGCATGGTCGGAAATAATAATCACACTGCGCTTCGAGAACAGCCGACTGAGCGAACGTTCGAGCGATTTTTTAAGCGACACCTTCGGCTTCTTGCCACGGCGTGGAGAACGCGCTGCTTGAGTCATGCTACCTCACTTTCCCTGTAGGGTGCCTCGATGAACCGATTTTTTTGGCATCTGCGTCGTCATGTCTCAATAAAAAATCCTCAAATAGCGCTGCTATTCTGCGGTTTTTTTATTCGGCCATTCCTAGCACCTGCTCCAAAAAAATCGGTTCATCGAGGCACCCGTGGACTCGAAAACACCAGAAAATCAGCAATAAGCCGAAAAATCAAAGCGTTAACCAATCCCTTTTGTCTTATCTAGACACACACAAAGTTGGGGCGCT
The DNA here is from genome assembly GCA_964621415.1 of uncultured Azospirillum sp. Lineage (GTDB taxonomy): Bacteria > Pseudomonadota > Alphaproteobacteria > Rickettsiales > UBA3002 > QFOX01. The sequence continues at coordinate 1,355 of CAZUOS010000068.1, read as the reverse complement.
CACGGGCGTCACTTGCTTGCAGCGTCTCGGCGTAATACGGTGGCGAAGAAGCCATCCGTCCCGTCTTGATGCGGGCTGAGTACCAGGCAGGGACCCACCCCATCCTCGGTACGCAGGTGTTTAGACCACAGTTCCGCCGGGGATTCAACCCGAAATGTCGGATTACCCCCAAGGAATTGTTTCACCTGCCAGAAATTCTCGTCCGGGAAAACGGAACAGGTGATGTACACCAGCGCGCCGCCGGGCTTCACCAACCGCGCCGCCTGCGCCAGGATACGTGCCTGCGTCGCCTTGATGGCGGTGAGATCCTCCAACCCAAAACGCCATTTCAGGTCAGGGTTGCGCCGCCACGTGCCCGATCCCGAGCAGGGAGCATCCACCACCACCCAATCGGCGGTGCCAACATGGCGCTTGAGGAAGGGGTCGGCCTCATCCCTCAGCACATGGGTCTGCACATTGCTGACCCCCGCCCGCGCGAGCCGTTTGCCCATTTGTGCCAGGCGCGTTTCCGCCACATCCCAGGCGAGAATCCGCCCTTTATTGCGCATCGTCGCCGCAATCGCGAGGGTTTTTCCCCCCGCGCCGGCGCAAAAATCGATCACCTTCTGCCCCGGCTCGGCCGCCACCAGCAACGACACGATCTGGCTACCCTCGTCCTGCATTTCGTAGAAGCCGTCCTTAAACGCCTGGGTGTTGAACGCTGGCAGCCGCTTCTTCAGCCGCACCCCCAGGGGTGAATGGGGTGTCGGCGCGCCGAGATAACCATCGGCATCAAGGGCGAAAATCAGATCGCGCGCGCTGGCACATTTAAGGGTATTCACACGCAAATCTATCGGCGCCTGCGCGTTAAGCGCCGCCATTGCCGGGGCGAGATCCTCGCCGAACGCGTCCTTCAGCCGCCCTTCCGCCCATTGGGGGTAGTTAAGGCGCGCATCGTCGGGCATTTCGTCGGAGGTAAACGGACGGCGGGCACAGCGCGCAAGCATGCTGCGCTCGGCATCGGTTAACGGCGCAGGCGCATATTTACTGCCATCGAACCGCTCGGCGACCTCCTCCACCGTGCAGGATTCCGGGCCATAAAGCAGCGCCACCATCACCAGCCGACGCGGCGTCACCGAGCGATCGCATGCCTCGACATGCCATTGCAGCGCGCCACCAAACCGCAGCACAAAATAGACGAGATCCGAAATCGCTCCACGGTCCTTGCTGCCGATATAGCGCCGGGCGCGAAAATAATCCGCCATCAACCCATCGACAGGCGCACGCCGCTGCTCCGCCCAAATCGATTGGACATGCTCCATGATTTCGATCACGGATTGAATGCGCGCAGCAGGTTTCATGCGAGTGGTGTAGCG
>CAZUOS010000067.1:0-6930 GCA_964621415.1 uncultured Azospirillum sp. | reverse complement strand
AACAGCACCACGGCGTCCACGTAAGCCAGCGCCGCCAGCACCTGTGCGCGGTCCAGCTCGGCATTCACCGGGCGGCTATCGCCCTTGAGTCCGCGCACCGAAGCATCGGTATTCAGCGCCACCACCAGCTTGTCGCAGCGGGCGCGCGCGTCGCTCAACAGTTGGATATGCCCGGCATGCATAATATCGAAACAGCCATTGGTGAAGCCGACCGAAAGCCCCGCGCGCTGCCAGCTTTTCACCTGCGCCTCGGCCGCATCCCACGGCAGCACCTTATGCTGCAACGCCAACGCGCGACGGGTGTAAAGCGCCGCAGTCAGGTCTTCGCGATGAACGACGGCCGTGCCGAGTTTGCCCACCACAATGCCTCCCGCGAGATTCGCGAGTTCCGTCGCCAGCGCCATCGGCGCACCGGCGGCATGAGCGGCGGCCAGCGTCGCGATGACGGTATCGCCCGCGCCCGAAACATCGAACACTTGCTGCGCACTGGCGGCGACGCTCGTCACCAGCCCTTCGGCATCCACCAGCATCATACCCTCAGCCCCGCGCGTCACCAGCACATACTGAAAGCGGTGGGCGGCAATAATCCCACGCGCCGCAGCGATGATAGCGGCTTCATCCGAAAATCCATCCACCCCGGCGGCGAGCGCCAGCTCCTTGAGGTTGGGGCTAAGCACCGTCGCCCCAGCATAGCGGCTCACCTCGCGGGTTTTGGGGTCAACAAACACCGGAATGCTGCGCGCTTGCGCCTCGTGAATCAGCCGCGCGCAAAGCTCGGGCGTCAGCACGCCTTTGCCGTAATCGGAAAGAATCAGCGCCTGATGCTGCGCCAGTTCGGGCAGAATCTGGCTGAGCAGCTTTTGCGCGCTATCGTCGCGGATGGGAGCTTTGGTCTCGCTGTCGGAACGCAGGATCTGCTGCCCGCCCGCCACATAGCGCGTTTTCTTGGTGCTTAAGCGCCCCCGCTCGGTGATGAGGCTCGGGGCGAGGCCCGCCTCTTCGCCCACCAGCGCCGTGAGCTGGTTGCCGACCAGGTCATCGCCAATCACGGCGGCGAAGCTCGCATGCGCACCGAGCGCCAACACGTTGCGCACCACGTTGCCCGCACCGCCGAGCATCCGCTCCTCACGCGTGGCGGTAAAAATCGGAATCGGCGCTTCGGGCGAAATCCGCTCCACCGCGCCATAAATAAACCGGTCGAGCATCAAATCCCCCACCACCAGCACGCGCTGGGCAGGCAGATGATCGAGCAAACGGGAGATCTCAGAAAGTTCAGTCATGCGCGGGTTATAGGCGATCACACCCGGCTTGGCAATCGGGCACCTCTATTCACCCGATTTTTTGGGCATCTGCTCCAAAAATCGGGTGAATAGAGGTGCCCAATCTTTTGCCTATGCCTGCCGCGAACGGTCAAACCGATCGAGATAGAGATACACCACCGGGGTGATGTAGAGCGTGAGAAGCTGCGAGGTGAGCAACCCGCCAACGATGGCAAGCCCCAGCGGCTGACGCAGCTCGGCCCCGGCACCAAGGCCGAGCGCAATCGGCAACGTGCCAAAAATGGCGCACAGCGTGGTCATCATGATGGGGCGGAACCGCAAGGAAGCCGCCTGCGTAATGGCCTCGAGCGCGCTCGCCCCTTCCCCACGCGCCACCACCGCAAAATCCACCATCATGATGGCATTCTTCTTCACGATCCCCACCAGCAGAATAACCCCCACCATGGCGATGATCGAAAGATCCTGCCCGAACAGCAGCAGCGTAATCACCGCACCGAGTCCCGCGCTGGCAGGCCCGAGAGAATCGTGATCGGGTGAATAAAGCTCTCATACAGCATGCCGAGGATGATATAGATGGTAAGCACCGCCACCACCAGCAGCATGCCCTGCCCGCTCGAGGACGCAGCGAACACCGCTGCATTCCCTTGCGAATTACCGGTGATACTGCCCGGCATGCCAAGCTTAGTTTGCAGCGCATTGATGGCCCCAACCGCCGTGCCGAGCGACACACCCGGCGCCAGGTTATAGGAAATCGTCATCGCCGGCAGCTGGCCCTGATGGTTGATGGTGAGGGCCGACAACCCGCGCTCGATCCGCGCTACCGACTCAAGCGGCACGATATGGCCCGGATTACCGCTCGCCCGCACATAGAGCTTGCCCATATCCTCGGGTGATTGCTGAAACTCCGGCGCCACCTCAAGAATCACCTCATAATCGTTGCTGGGCTTATAGAGGCTCGCCACTTGCGATTCGCCATACGCGGCATAGAGCGCGTCGCGGATATCGGCATAGGTCACGCCAAGGCTCGCTGCTTTCTCGGCATCCACCCGCACGCTAGCCTGCAAGCTTTTCAGCTGAAGGTCGGAGGTGACATCAAGAAACCGCCGGTCGGCCTGCAAGCCGCTCAGTAATTGGTCGGAATAGTGGTACAGCTCCTGCAAATTCGTGCCCTGCAAGGTGTATTGATAGAGGCTCTTGCTCAAGCGTCCGCCAAGCTGGATATTCTGCACCGGCTGCATGAAGGTGCTGATGCCTTCGACCTTGGCGAGCTTCGGGCGCAGACGCTGAATCACCACATTGATGTTGGGCCGCTCGCCACGCGGCTTCAGGCCAAAGAACAGCCGCCCGGAATTGAGCGCACCGCGCCCACCGCCCACCGCATAAAACACCTTATCGACCGCCGGGTCGGCGCGCACCACTTCGGCCACGCGCTTTTGTTTTTCCACCATCGCTTCATAGGAAATATCCTGCGCGCTTTCCGTCTGCGCGAAAATGAATCCCACATCTTCAAGCGGGAAAAGCCCCTTCGGCACCCAGGCAAAGGCGGCGATACTCGCGGCAAGCGTCAGGAACGTCGCCGCCAGCATCCAGCGCCGGTGACGCAGCGCCCAAGCGAGCGACGACTCGTAATGCGCAAGCAACCAGCGGAACCCTGCCTCCAGCCGGTCGCCAATAGATTTGGGTCGGTCGAGCGGGTGGCCATCCGCCGCAATATGCACCCGCAGCCAGCGGCTGCACAGCATTGGCGTCAAGGTCAGCGATACAAGGCCCGAGGCGAGGATCGCCACACTCAGCGTAATCGCGAACTCGGAGAATAACCGCCCCACCAGCCCGCCCATAAACAGCACCGGAATGAACACCGCGACGAGCGAGAACGTCATCGAGAGAATGGTAAAGCCGATCTCCTTCGCGCCCTTGATCGCCGCTTCGCGCGCGGGCATGCCCGCCTCGAGATAGCGCACAATATTCTCAAGCATCACAATCGCATCATCCACCACAAAGCCGACGCATAAAGTAAGCGCCAACAGCGAAATATTATTGATCGAGAAGCCCAGCAGCGCCATCACGCCATACGTGGCAATAATCGAGAGCGGCACGGCCAGCGCCGGAATCAATGTCGCCCGCGCGTTCCTGAGAAAACCATAAATCACCATCACCACCAGCGCGATGGTGATGAGCAGCGTCACCTGCACGTCATGCACGGAATTATTGATCGACACCGAACGATCAAATAGCGGCGTCAGCGTCACGCTCGCCGGAATCTGGTCACGAAACACCGGCAGCAGCGCACGCACAGATTTCACCACCTCGATCGTGTTCGCATCCGGCTGGCGCTGAATGGCGAGCACAATCGCCTGCGTGCCGTCGAGATAACTGACCGAGCGGCTATTCTCCACCCCGTCGACCACCTGGCCGATATCGCCGAGGCGCACCGGCGCGCCATCCTTCCACACCGCGATCAGCTTACGAAAACCCTCGGCAGAATCCGGCTGCCCCTTCACCTCGACATTAAACAGCTGCTTCTGGCCGCTGATAATCCCGACCGGCGCGTTCGACGCCGCATCCGAAATCGCCGCTTTCATGTCGGTGACACTCAACCCCTGCGCCGCAAGCTTCGCCGGGTCTACCTGCACCCGCACAGCATATTTCTGCTCACCGAAAATCGTCACCTGCGCCACCCCCGGCAGGGTCGAGAGGCGCTGCGAAATGAGCGTATCGGCAAACTCGTTGACCTTGTTGAGCGGCAACGTGTCCGACGACACAGCGATAAAGAAAATCGGCTGATCCGCCGGGTTCACCTTCTTGAAGGAAGGCGGCACGGTCATTTCCTTCGGCAGGCGCGGCGTGGCGGTCGAAAGCGCGGTCTGGATATCGAGCGCCGCACCATCGAGGCTGCGGTTCAAATCAAACTGCACGGTGATCTGCGTGTTGCCGAGGAAGCTCTGGCTCGTCATCGAGGTGACGCCCGCAATGGTGCTGAACTGCCGCTCGAGCGGCGCCGCGACGGAGGACGCCATCGTCTCCGGGCTGGCGCCAGGCAGCGTGGCACTCACCTGAATCGTCGGGTAATCCACGTTCGGCAGCGCCGAAACCGGCAAGCCGCGATAGCCCGCGAATCCCCCCACCAGCAGCGCCGCCATCAGCAGCGTGGTGAAGACCGGTCGACGAATGCAGAATTGGGAGAGATTCATGGGGTTCTGTCGCTGCTAGCAGTGAGCAGTGAGCCGTTAGGTTTTAGCAGTTAGCTTTCTAGAGCCAACGGCTAACCGCTAACCGCCAACTGCTAACCCGCATGCTTCAGCCCATCCGTAATCGGCCCATGGGCACGACCATGAATGAACTGATCCACATACGGGTTGCCGGAATGGTCGATGGCTTCCACCGGCCCATCCCAGATAATTTTACCTTGATAAATCATCGCCACGCGCGTCGCGATTTTGCGCACGCTGGCCATATCATGGGTGATCGTCACCGCCGTCGAGCCGAGCTTCTTCACGCATTCCACGATCAGCTCATTAATCACATCGGCCATGATGGGATCGAGCCCCGTCGTCGGCTCATCGAAGAATAAAATCTCCGGGTTCGAGGCAATGGCCCGCGCCAGACCCACCCGCTTCTGCATCCCGCCCGAGAGTTCAGAGGGCAACAAATCCGCCACTTCTGGCAAAAGCCCCACCGCCTCGAGCTTCTCAATCGCCAGCTCGTGCGCTTCGCCCGCGCTTAAGTGATAGCCACGCTCGCGGGCACCGAAGGTGATATTCTTCCACACCGGCAACGAATCAAACAGCGCCCCGCCTTGAAACAACATCCCCACTTTTTGCAGCATGCCCGCACGGTCGCGGAAACGCAAATGGGTCACATCCTCGCCATCCACCTCCACCGTGCCACTATCCGGGCGAATCAACCCCAGCACGGTTTTAATCGTCACCGATTTGCCGGAGCCCGAGCCGCCAATAATCACCAGCGATTCACCGGGCGCAACGCTGAGATTCACCCCATCCAGCACGCGTTTGCTGCCGAAGGCCTTGTGAATATTGGTGAGTTTGATTTTGGGGGTATTCATTGCACTACGCCTTAAAAAACGCTTCGGTCAGCAAATAGTTCGCCAGCAGAATCAGGATCGAGGCGGAAACCACAGCGTTCGTCGTCGCCGCTCCCACGCCCTGCGCGCCGCCTTTGCTGTGGAACCCATGATAGCAGCCCATCAGCGCCACCAACGAGCCAAACACCGCCGCCTTCACCAGGCCAATGCGCATGTCGAACCAGCTCAGGAAATCCCACGTATTATTAATATACGGCAGCGGCGCGAAATGCAGCGCCTGAACACTCACCATATAGCCACCGAAAATCCCGATCACATCGCCCACAAACACCAGGCACGGCAGCATCAAGGCCGCAGCCAGCAAGCGCGGAAACAACAAATATTTATACGGGTTGGTGGAAAGCGTCACCAGCGCGTCGATCTGCTCGGTCACGCGCATCGTGCCAAGCTCGGCCGCAAACGCCGCGCCGATGCGACCGGCCACCATCAGCCCCGCCATCACCGGCCCCAGTTCGCGCGTAATCGCGAGCGCCACAATCACCGGAATCGAGCTTTCCGCACCGAAGTTCGAAAACCCGGAATAGGACTGCAACGCCAGCGCCGCGCCGGTGAACAACGTGGTAAGCCCCACCACCGGCAGCGAGTAATAGCCAATTTCCACCACCATGCGCCAAAGCTGACGCGGATAGTAAGGCGGGCGAAAGCCTTCGAGCAGAATATCACGGGTGAAGAGCGTCAGCCGCCCAATAGCGGCCATAAAAATCATCAGCACATGGCCGACGGTAGCAAGCGGATTCGAGCGGATAATCGACGACATGCCCCAGCCATTGCTTCAAACCCGCGCAGATTGCAAGCGCCATGAGCCGGCTTACCGCCCGCGCCACCCACAAATAATTTGCACAACACCAAAATAATGCTTGACTATGGCAAAACCGCCCCTATGGTGCCGCCACTTTGCGTGGGGCCAATGGCCCGCGCGAAATGCCCGCCCCTCCGAAGGGACTGGGTGGGCAGCCTCCCTGTTAAACTTGAGATGCTGGGGCCTCGGCCCCAGCATTTTTTTTGGCAGGGGCGACAGGGATCGAACCTGCGACCTGCGGTTTTGGAGACCGCCGCTCTACCAGCTGAGCTACACCCCTACACGAAACAACGCCGCATTCCCCGCGGCGGAGGGTGCTTATAACAAATCCGCATCCTTTGTCTATAGTCCTTTAAGCTCCCCGGTGCCGCGCCGATCGTTTGGCAGCCATCGACAAAAACCGATCAAAACGCCGTCAGAAAATACAGTCGACACACATTATCGGTCCGGGATACGGCATATTCCGCTTGCTCGGGCTTGTTGGTGTCGTGCGTAGTGGTGCAGTCCATCGTGGCCAGCGGGTTGATCACCTTGCCCGAGGCAGGTTTACCATCGTCCAGTTTTTTGTCGATATTCCACGCTTCTTCCGGTTTCAGATTCGGAATCTCGGGCAAATCATCTGCCTCCATACCCCCAAAAAACAGGGGGTTTCCATAATCGCCTGGCCACCAATTACCATTCCCTGGGGCATTGCTGCCACTAAACTCCGAGTACCAGCCAGAATTCGGCAGTTTGGATTTGGGCACATT
>CAZUOS010000066.1:5316-6975 GCA_964621415.1 uncultured Azospirillum sp. | reverse complement strand
ATACCTATGTGCACTAACCGCATGGGTATTTATGGACAAACACAATTGGTACTACCGATTTTTGGCCGACACAGATTGGCTTGAAAGCCACCACAGCGACATTGATAACGCGCTTTGGAATTTCATGCTGGAGATCACCGAGAACACTGGTGTTGTCTACGGACTGGATGTTTCCGAACGTGGAGCTGGAGCCAACTTCTCCATCGATGTCAGTTCAGGTGTGGCCTACGACACCTATGGTCGCCGCATCATCAACAACTCTACCACCAATGTGCCTTTTGATCAGGATGCTGATGGATCCGATATTGAGGTCACCACGTCAGGCAACGAGCGCATCGTTTCTGTTTACGCCTACTATCACACCACGGATTCCAGCCCGGCCATCGATGGTTTTGGCGATACCGTTTATGAAGAAACCAGCGAAGATGTTGAATTCAAACTTTATCAGGGCACTGAGGTCGCTGCAGGCACGGCCACTCCAGCACCCAATCCCGGTGATGGCGGTGTGCTACTCGCACATGTCACGATTGCCTACAGCGACATCACGGTGGAAAACGCCGAAATTGATACGTCGGTGCAGGAGCAACTGACCATTCTCGGTTTCTCTGGCTTTGTGCACGACAGTGGCGATGAAGATATCGATGGCGATTGGAGTTTTAATAACGGATCAACGATCACTTTTTATTCCGATGCTGGGGTTACCCAGACAGTGCAGATTGACGGAGCTACAGGCAGCATCACACTTTCTGGCACAGTCGACGGCGTCGATATCAGCGACCACGATCACAGTGGTGTCGGTCAAGGTGGCACGGTTGATCACACCAGTCTCACGAGCATCGGTTCGTATTCGCATGCCTCCATCGATTCTCACATCAATGACGCTTCGATCCACTTCACGGAGGCCTCGATCGATCACGGATCCATTTCTGGTTTGGGAGATGATGACCATCCGCAGTATGCTGGCATCGCTCAAAGCGAAACGATTACTGGCTCATGGTCTTTCACGACCGTACCCACAAGTGGCACGCCAACTACGGGTGCGCACGTTACCAATAAAAATTATGTCGACAGTTTGATTGCGAGTTCAGTCATCACTGACCATGGTTCTCTCTCTGGTCTTGGTGATGATGATCACCCTCAGTACGCAGGTATTTCCCAAACAGAAACAATTTCTGGTTCATGGAGTTTTAGTGCCATTCCCAGTTGCGGCGTAACACCCACCAGCAGCAGTCACTTGGCCAATAAATCGTATGTGGATTCGCACATCGTTTCCGACCACGGCTCCTTGTCAGGCTTGAGTGATGATGATCATCCACAATACCTGCATCTGAATAAAACCGGTCAGACTCTTTCGCAGAGCATCAGCTGCGGCGCTTCGGTGACAATTGATGGTGTCAACATCAGCAGTCACACGCACGATGTCTCCATCAATCTCAGTGTCAGTCGTGCTGACCGCGCTAATTACAACAACTCATCCAGCAGCGATGATACGTACACCATCTCTGGATATGACTCTGGAGACTTTGCCATTTGCGCCATCACCAACATTGCTCTGCACAATAATAACTTCAGTTCTGACAACGCCGTGATGATTGGCAGCACCACCATCAGCACGCTCAGTGGTTATGACTGGCTGGGTTACCCAAATTACTCGGGCTC
>CAZUOS010000066.1:0-5216 GCA_964621415.1 uncultured Azospirillum sp. | reverse complement strand
GCGGCGCGTATGAATTCCTGTTGCAGAAAGTCACCGACAACAAAATCGAAAATCTCGGCTACGTTTTGGAAACGTTCAAAAATGCATCCACCTCACAACTGCGTATTGATCCCGCAAAACAAAAAGCAGCTCTGTCAGCAAAGCCTTACCTGCATCTGACGGTTGTCTCGCCGGAGGCCACTCTGGTTGGATCAGAGCGCATGTTCGAAAAATGGTCCTTTGATAGTGATGGAGAAATACCGCTGCGACTTCGCGTTGAAAGCCGCTGCTTCACCGATGCTGAATGTCTCCGCAAAGAGGATGACATGAAAGCAGCAGACCACAGCTTTGACGTGCAAGCGATTGTTTCCCACGGCAGGCTCAATCCCAAAAACGGCCAGTACACGCTGGTGAATGGCGAATGTGAAATCGAATGGATTCTGCCCAACGAAAGCATTGAGGATGCCAAGATTTTTGTGCGCGATTTTCACACCAAATATGAAAAATCAGAATTTGTCGGATCCAATACGGTGACTGTGAGGTGTTACTGATGGGACGCGAGAAACCAAATTGGCAGTTCTGGTTTGCCATCATGGGAGCCTTGCTTACGGCCTCCGGCATGTTTTGGAATCTCAAGGTGGAGTTGGCACGCACACAGGTTGAAGTCTCACACATCAAGGAAGACGTAAGTTTCATCAAACAAAAAATCGAGAAAGGCTATGCAGATAACGTCGCATTTCAACCTTGAAGAATTCGCCTGTCACGATGGCACACCGTATCCCAAAGAATGGATCGAGAGCCGATTGCGCCCATTGTGCGAACAGCTTGAACTCATCCGCTATTTATTTGGCGGTAAACCCATTTCCATTTCGTCAGGATATCGAACCGAGATTCACAATCAGAAAGTTGGCGGAGCCAAAAACTCGCAGCATGTTCAGGGACGTGCCGCAGACATAAAAATTCAGGATGTCCCTGCCCGAGAGGTGGCACAAAAAATTCTCGAAGCCATTCACAACAAGAAGCTCGGCATTCATGGGCTAGGTTCCTACGCGACTTTTACTCATGTGGATGTGCGCGAGGCTGAAAAACTCGCTTACTGGTTTATCAAATAACGAAAGGACGAATTATGGAACAACAACTCCTCGAACGCTGTGTACAATATTTTACCAACGGAGGCCCTATGGAATGGATCGGTGGCGGCATCACGATCGCTGTTTTAATTCTTACAACCTTCACTAAAGTCAGCGTGCCTGGCATTGTGAAGGCCATTGCCAAAAGTATCATGGAAAATCGTGGTGGTGGCGGCGGAAAATTTTTCAAATAGCCAGCATGGGTGACAGCTCAGTCTGTCATGCAGAACGTTTTCCCGTTATGTGTGCCAAGTTATTGATTTTATTACATTTTACTATTTTCAAATGCTTCACTTCCGAATAAAATGTTGTTCGGATGAAACCCAATGTCGACTGTTTTGGATACCTCTTTGATGATAACCTGACTCCCTGCAGGGAGCAGTGTCTCGTGCGCCATGAATGTCGCAAGACACTCGCTCACAATCTCAAAGCACAGGGCCAAAAAAATTTTCAGAAGCAGCGTCACGATATTTTGGCAGGCAGTAAACTCGTGGCCAAAGCCTTAAGTCTCACACCCGAAATTTCCGAACTGGTCAGCGAGGTGATTGAAACCTTCAAATCGCTCGGCCTCAAACCTGTTTTTAAACGCTACTACATCACCTTCAAGGATAGCGAAGGCCGCAGTCAATTGCATGTCTCGCGTTTTCAATCTGAAAAACTGCAGGGACTCGTGCGCCTCGTGAATCTGAAAGCTCCAAACGATCTCCCTGTTAAGCTGCAGCGGTTTATCGGCAACGAAAAATGTTGCGGGCATTATCCCTTCATTGGCTCAAGCATCGACGAACTCAAAACCGTCGTCACAACCTATCTGGGGGAGAGTCAAACATGATGACCTATTTTCAAACACTCATTGTGGGAGTTTTGTCCTTTCTGTCAGGCTGGGCACTCTCATTATTTCTGACACGCAAACTCTTTGCGCAGAAAAACATCCACATCAAAAAACTGGAGGAACAAATTCATGGACGCAAAAGAACTGAAAATACTGCTCGACCGAACCGGCAGCCGCATCGTCGGCAAATTCATTCGGGATCAACAAAGCCTCGTTGATACCTTCAAGGCTGAAGTCTCGCGCTCGCTGGATGCCTTGTATCCCGTCTTACTCAAGGAATTGAATGCCAAGGAACGCAGCGATTCCAAAGTTGAAACTCAAGTCGAGGACGAGTTGCATGGCGAAGCGCTTGCCGGATGATTTGGTGGCCGAGATTGCGGCTGAAACGGGCCTGTATCAATACCAGATTCGTCTGGTGCTGATTGCTTTCATTAGATCAGTGCTCAGTCAGTTGGCTCAGGGGAAAACTGTCAATTTTCTTTCCTTGGGAAAATTCTGGGTGCGCCACATGAAGGCTCGCAAGGGTTTCATTCCGTATCATCAAAGGCCTACCGAATATCCTGAAAGCTTTGTGCCAAAATTTACCTGGGGAAGAAGAGCCTATGCCTTTGTCCGCGAAGAAGCCAAACGAAACCTTCTCGGAAATCGATCCCATGATTGATCCTGTGCAGCAGTTTCTCAAGGGCAACGCAAGAGCCTTTGACGAAATCCGCAAGCATCTGGAGCCACTCATTCAATCGGTCATCGGTCCGCGCAAAAGATATTTCTATCTCGATCAGGTCGATGACGTCCGTCAGGACTGCTGGATCGAAGTCATTCAAAAACTCAAATACTGGGATCCGGCTCGGGGCAGTCTTAAAAGCTTCATGTACAAGTGCGTGCAAAATTGCGTGACCAATTATTTTCGGCGCTCACGTTACTTTGCGCGTTTTGCTCCATCCGAAAACATGGAGGAGCGTTTGAGTGCTGAGTGTGATGATACCCCAAATTTGTCCGAGCTGGAGCTTGAAATTACAGGCCGGATCAACACCCATGTTGCGAGATACATCATGAACCGCGTGGTGGTGGCTACATATCTCAAGGTTTTTGAAAAGAGTCGCGGGCGCATTGTGGCCGAGGTTGTGCGCATTGGAGTGATTTCGGCACGTGAAGCCATCTTCCTCGTCAATCAGGCTGTGGTGACCTTGCGTTGGCATTGCCTGAACAAACAGAAATTGGAGCACTTATGCAAAATACCACTACAGAATGTGGTTTGAAGGAGCTGATTTATTATCTGTATCGCAACACCTTGCTACCGGATTTATACGAGGTTCTGGGTGAAGAGCATACGCTCAAACTCGCCATGGTTTTTGGTGGCATGAAAATCGCCATTCCATCGATGAAGGAAATCAACGATCTCAAACGCAACATCGATATTTTTGAAACGCTTTCCTATTCGCAAAGCCTCGAAACCGCCAAGCTCCTCGCCGACAAATACGAAGTCACCGAAGTCTGGGTGCGAGCCGTCTACAAAAAGATGCACCGCGAATACCCGCGCATTGTGGCCAACATGCAGGCCATCAAAGCCTGTCCACCCGTGCGCGTCACCACACAAAGGAATCCTGTTCATGAGCAAAAAAACACACAAACCAAAACCATCAAAATCACGACCTAAGCCCAAGGACACCGGCAAGCTCTTCAAGACGCTTTCGCTCAAATACAAGGAAGAAGTGGTGCTCTCGTGGCACTGCAGTGGAGGTGTGGTTTGCGGCGAGCGGCTCACGCTCAAGGATTTGGCTGTTCGCATTGAACTCTCCGAACACATGATCGAAAAGCTCATCGAATCCATCAAGTCGAGCTTCATCAAGCAGTTTCAAACCCAGAAGAATATTCGTGAGCAGGTTTTTATTTTGGCAGGCACGCTCATGGAACAACTGCGCGAAGACCGTGCCAGATCAACCTTGCACAATGATCAATTGGATCAGCAAATCCGCAAAACTCAGGAGCTGATTGGTCATGTCGAAAATTTTTCGGAAGGCACCTGGACAGAATACACGCGAAAACAAAAAGAAATGGCAGCTCTCAAACACCACATGCGTGCTTTGAACGCCTTCAAAGCCGAGGCCATGCGGATTCACCTGGAAACTACGAAATCGCTTTCGGGTTTCCTCTCGCTCTTTGCTGGCAAAGGACGACTGCCACTGGAGGACATTCCCGACAGTGACGGGGCCATGCAGTTTCTGGATTATATGGGGGCCATTCGCGTGATTGAGTCAAAATCGGAACTCGCCGTGTTGCCCAAACAAGGTTTGTCGTCTGGTGGCAACCGCAATCCCAACGTGGGGTTTGAGGAACTGGAGTCTCAGCGCAAGTGATCGGGAATGATTATGGGAACCAAAAGGCATGGCAAGGAACATCACACAGGCCGAATTTGCGGAGCTTCTCAAATGTCGCCAGTCGCCAGCGTATTTTCTCAACACCTACGGTTTTATCCGTGATCCCATTCGGGGAAAAATTCCGTTCAAGCTTTACCGCTATCAGGAAATCACGTTTGCGCAGTTTCTGAAAAACAGTTTCAACCTGATTCTCAAGAGCCGTCAAATGGGCCTGAGCTGGCTCGTTGCGGGCTATGCTCTCTGGCTTTGTCTGTTCTTTGAAGAAAAGAAAGTCCTGATGATCTCCATCAAGGACGCCACGGCCAAGGCTCTCCTCAAAAAAGTCCACTACATCTACAGTTATCTGCCAGATTTTTTGAAAGCAGAACTCATTGACGACAACATGTCGAAGATGTCGTTTGTGACAGGTAGCGAAATCGAGTCAGTCCCCACATCTGAAGAAGCCGGACGCTCCGAGTCCTTGTCGCTCCTCATCATTGACGAAGCAGCTTTTGTACGCTGGATCGAAGACATCTGGCAGGCTTCGTTTCCAACACTCTCCACGGGTGGCTCCGCCATCATCCTCAGCACACCCAATGGCATGGACAATTTTTATTATGACCTGTGGACCAAATCGATTGAGGGCAAGAGCCTGTTTAATCCAATCCGCATTCATTGGTGGTACCATCCAGAGCGCGACCAGAATTGGCTCAACATTCAAAAAGCCAACATGAGCAGTCTGCAGCTGGCTCAAGAGGTCTATGGCGATTTCGTCGCCAGCGGCAATCTGGTGTTTGATGTTGCGGCACTGCGTAGCTTGCAGGAAGAGTGCTCCATGCTGCAGCCGGTGGAAACCTTTTTTACCGATGAGCATGATCCTGATTTTCCATGCGGACAGTATATTTTTGAAACACCACAACCACG
>CAZUOS010000065.1:0-7029 GCA_964621415.1 uncultured Azospirillum sp. | reverse complement strand
ATGGCCGAGGCGGAAGCGGTCGAGATACTCGCTGGCGTCGTCCTTCAGATGCAGGGTGATGGAGGTGCCGCGCGGGGGCAGCGGGGCGGTGGCGGGGGCGATGTCGTAGCTGCCTTCGCCGTTCGATTCCCACTGCCAGGCGGCATCTTCGCCCGCTTTGCGGCTGATAACGCGCACCCGATCGGCCACCATGAAGGCCGAATAGAAGCCGACGCCGAACTGGCCGATCAGGCTCATATCGCTGGATTTGGCGTCGCTCAGCTGTTTGAGATATTCCGCCGTGCCGGATTTGGCGATGGTGCCGAGATGGGCCACCATGTCGTCGCGGTTCATGCCGATGCCCGTATCGGTGAGGGTGAGGGTGCGCGCGGCTTCGTCGAACCCGAGATGGATGGTAAGTTCCGGCTGGTCGCCGAATAAGCGGGCATCCGTCAGGGCTTCGTAGCGGAGTTTGTCGCACGCGTCCGACGCGTTGCTGATCAGCTCGCGCAGGAAAATATCGCGGTTGGTGTAAAGCGCGTGGATCATCAGATGCAGCACGCGTGCGGTTTCGGCTTCAAAACGCTTGGTTTCTGGCTGGTCGAGGGTGGTGGTCATGGAAGCGGCCCTGTAGGAGGTGATTCGGGTATCGAGATATAGCGCGCAGGGCAGCGGCTTCAAGTCTCTATACATGATTTCTATTCTCAGGGACACTGCATGGGATTTTGAACAAATCTAAAGGCTTGTCATCCCCGAGTTAGTGTCGTCCAAAAATCTTCTTCAGATTTTTGGTAACGACACTTCATCGGGGATCCAGCAAAAAAACAAGCCATACTACTGTCGTTTTTTTTAAGAACTGGATCCCCGATGAAGCTTTGCTACCAAAAACTGAAGGAGTTTTTGGGCAAAGCTAGCTCGGGGATGACAAAATCATAGTCTTTTCAATATAAAACTCGTGAGGTGGCCCTGGTTCCAGCCTCTTGCACGGTTGAACCTTCCCGAAACTGCTGTATGCTTCGCGCCATGACACTGCCCGCCACACGCCCCCACCGCGCCGAACTGCTGATGCCTGCCGGCTCGCTCGAGAAACTGAAGATCGCCGTGCTCTATGGGGCGGATGCGGTCTATATGGGCACGCCGGATCTGTCGCTGCGGGTCAGCTCGCAGATGTCGCTCGCGGATGTGCGCGAGGGGGTCGCCTTCGCCCATGCGTATGGCAAGCGCGCGTATCTGACGCTGAACCTGTTCTCGCATAACAGCGACATCGCCAAGCTCGAAGCATATCTCGAGACGATCCGTCGTGTCGAGCCGGATGGGCTGATCGTGGCCGATACTGGCGTGTTTCAGTTCTTCAAGACCCATGCGCCCGAGCTGGAGCTGCATGTCTCGACGCAGGCGAATGTCTGCTCTTGGCTGTCGGTCAAGTTCTGGGAGACGATGGGCGCAAAACTGGTGGTGATGGCGCGCGAAGTTTCCTTCGCCGAGCTGGCCGAGATCCGTGCCGAGTGCCCGGATATTAAGCTCGAGGCGTTCATCCACGGCGCCATGTGCATGACCTATTCCGGGCGCTGCCTGCTCTCGAACTATATGGCCGAGCGCGGCGCGAACCAGGGAGCTTGCGCGAACTCCTGCCGTTGGAATTACACGGTGCATATCCGCCTGAAGGACGGCAGCGTGAAAGAGCTGGAGCTGAACGACGCCAACCGCGAGCTGTTCGAGTTTTTCCTTGAGGAGGAGAATCGCGGCGGCGAGCTGATGCCGCTCGAGGAAGACGATCGCGGCTCCTACATCCTGAACGCCAAGGATTTATGCCTGATGCCCAAGCTCGGCGACTATCTCGCCCTCGGGATCGATTCGCTGAAGGTGGAGGGGCGAGGGCGCAGCCCGTATTACGTGGCGGTCGCCGCGCGCGCCTATCGCATGGCGATCGATGCCTGGTACGCAAACCCCGAAGGCTGGTCGCCCGAGCCGTTCAAGCGCGAGCTGAACACCATTCCCAACAAGGGCTATTCGCTGGCCTTCCACGAGGGACGGCTCAGCCATCACGCCCACAGCTACGAAAGCACCGCAACGCTGGCGGAATGGGAATATGCCGGTATCATCACCGAGGTGGGCGAGGATGCTTTCCTGCTCGAGGTGAAAAACCGGCTGGAGCAGGGCGACGTGTTGGAGTTTGTGCCGCCCACGGCGCGCGCACCGATCTTGCTGCGGATTTACGCGTTCGAGGATGTGCGCAACGGCAAGCTCACGCACGAAGGCGGGGTGCATGCGGGCGTGCGGCCGCTGCTGCGCATTCCGTTCGCCTGGTTCCACGAAGAAGAGGCCGCGACGCTGCGCCGCGATTTTCCGGCCCTCACCGTGGTGCGTAAGGAAAAGCCGCTCAGCTGCGACGAATGGGCCCGCCTGCGGCTGGATCGGGTGGCGAATCGGGTCGAGCTTGGGAAGGCAGACGAAACCAAATATCAGGAAAAGCGCGAAACACTGGTGGAAGCGCGCGCCGAAGCCCACGAGGGCAAAAGCTTCCGCACCCCGCGCGTGGGCACCGAAGGCTGCTGCGGACGTGGCTGCAACGGCTGCCTGCCCTTCTGGCACGATGAAAAATACGCCCGCGCCCGCGAACTGCTGCAACAGCAAAAAACCGGCGAACGCTTGGGAAAAGCGGGGTAGGGAACCTCGATAATGGGATTAAAGTGTTGACCACGCTTCAAAATGCGCATCGCGAGTGACGCGGGCCTGGGATTCCTCCCCCGCCCCTGCGCCGCACTCCCCATTCACCGCTCTGTTCCTTCATCGCTTATTCCATGATTGAGGGTAATGAAAAGAGCACTACGCCGCCATGTGGGCGAGGAGGCTTGGGGTCATCAGCAGGCGGAGGGTTTCGCGTTTATCGAGATGGAAGGTCTCGGTCGCGTGCAGCAGGCGCGCGCCATCCTCCAGCCAACGGCCGAGGGTGAGGGGCGTGTGGCCCTGGCGAATGGCCGCAAGCCGTGCATCCTCCTGTGCGCTGATGGGGCTTGCGTGCGGCGAGGCCACGCTCAGCCGCTGCATGGCCACGCGCCAGCCATGGGTCACGGCTTCCCAGCTTTGCGGCGATTTGCTGGCGGCGGCACGCTCGGCCAGTTTTTGGCGTGCGCTCTCGCGGGCATCGGGGGCGAGGGCGGCGAGCCATTCTTCGTACCAGCGCAGGCCATCCTGCGCCGCGAGTGCCATGGCCAACCCCGGCGAGCCATAGGAAAGCGCATAAAGCGCTGCATGGCTGTGCGGCGCAATGCCAGGGGCCAGACGCGCCAGAATCTCGCTAAAGGAGGCGAGGCTGGGCGGTGCGAGCGTCAGCAGCCGACAGCGCGAGCGAATGGTAGCAAGTGCTCCGCCGGGTTGATGGCAGATAAGAAACAGCAACGCCCGGGCGGGCGGTTCCTCAAGGATTTTGAGCAGCGCATTCGCGGCATTGTCGTTGAGCTGATCGACCGCATCGACAATCACCACGCGCCAGAGGCCCTCCGCCGCTGTGAGGCCCAGAAACTCGGGCACCTTGCGCGCCTCCTCGACGCTGATGATGGTTTTTTCGACCTGCTTTTTCGCGTCGTAAGCGGGGCTGATGGTGAGCAAATCCGTGTGCGAGCCCGTGGCAATCCGGCGGAAGAGGGAGGTGTCTGCGTCCATCTCGAGCGGGTTGTCGTGTGTCGCTGTCGCTGCCGGGGGCGGGGCGGCGGGGGCATCGCCGAACAGGGAGAAGGTTTGCGTATCCACCGCAGCGCTGCTGGCGGCCAGCGCCCCCTCGCTCAGCACATAGCGGGCGAAGCGATAGGCAAGGGTAGCCTTGCCGATGCCCTTCGGGCCGGTGAGCAGATAGGCATGGTGGGGTGTGCCCCGCGTAAACTCCTGCACGAAGCGGGCCTGCGCCTCGGTATGGCCGAGAAGCCAGGGGTTCGCACGCGGCTCGGGCGGGGGGGTGTGTTCAGCAATGGCCATATGAGGTGATTGCCAAAGCGGCGCGGCAATAGCAAGCGCCACGCAACAACCGCCAACAAGGGGACAGCGCTGCTATACCACGAGTTTGGGAAATGCGCTCTACGCGCTGCCGAACAGCTTGTCGATATCGTCCTGCGATGGTTTGGTCCCCGAAAATTGTGGGCCGCTGAGCAGGTCTTCATCCGGGCGGCGATGGCCATTGTCGATATCCTCGACATTCAAGCGATCTGGTAATTTTCCGCCGAACAGCTTCACCAGCCGTCCGATGCGCAGCTCGATCTGCTCCAGCGTGTTGAGCACTTTCTTGATGCGTTGGCCGGTAATATCCTGGAAGCTACAGGCCTCGAGAATCGCCAGCGCATGCTCCGACAATTTTGCAGAGATATCGGCATCGGCCACTTGTCCGGCCAGGGCCATCACCGCATCCGAATTATCCATGATGCTGTTGGTGGCTTCCTCGGTGTGGCGCACCACTTCGTTGAGTTGCAGCGCTGCGTGGGTGATGTTCTTCTCGTTGCCGGTTTTATCCTCCGGCAGGGCGAAGGAGGCGATTTCAAGCTTCGCCTCGGCGATATAGGCCGCGATCTTTTCGATCTCGGCTTCCAGCTGCTCGATGGTAAATTCGTGCTTTCCCATAGATCCGATCCCTTACGACTAAAATGCCCCGAACACGGCTTCGAGTTTTTGCTTCAGCGTTTGTGCGTTAAACGGCTTCACGATGTAGTTGCTGACGCCTGCCTGTTTGGCCGCAATGATGTTCTCGGTCTTGCTTTCCGCCGTCACCATGATGAAGGGCAGTTGCTTGGTCGACTCGTTCGTGCGCACGAGTTTTAGGAACTCGAACCCGGTCATGGGTTCCATGTTCCAGTCCGAGACGATGAGGCCATAGGGCTTTTTCTTCACCATTTCCCAGGCCATGGTGCCATCGGTGGCTTCGTCGATATTGTTGAAGCCAAGCTGATTGAGCAACCCACGCACAATACGCAGCATGGTTTTGTAGTCGTCGACGATCAGGACGGGCATGTTTTTATTGACGGCCATAACAATTCCCTGAAAACAGAGTTGGAAGCGAGGTCATCTTATGGACTGGCATAACGTGCGAAACATTGCAATCGCTCTCGAGGAGGCGCATCCCGAGGTCGATAACCTTAACTTGCGTTTCACGGACCTGCGCGCCTGGATTTTGGCGCTGCCGGGCTTCGCTGGCGCAGCCGATGGCTGTAATGAAAAAATCCTGGAAGCCATTCAAATGGCTTGGATTGACGAGCGCGACTGACATCGGAAAACCCTTTCGTTGGGAGAGAACCCCTCGAGCCCTTTGATACGCGAAAAGATTTAAGAAAACGTAAAGAGAATCCCACATGTTAGCGCACCATGCGGCATCCCCGACCCGGCTTTTCACACCTGCGGACACCCGCAAGCTGGCGGAATCCTTGGCTTCCCGTCTGGGTTGTGGCGATGTGGTCACACTGGCCGGAGATTTAGGAGCAGGAAAGACCACCTTCGCCCAGTATCTCATCCGGGCGCTGGCGGGCGAGGGGGTGGAAGTGACCAGCCCCACCTTCACGCTACTGCAAACTTATCCCGTGCGACTGGCCGATGGCAGAACCTGCGAGCTGTTCCACTACGATCTTTATCGCATCGAGCATGCAGGCGAACTGGTGGAGCTGGGGCTGGAGGATGCGCTCAGCGGTGTTACCCTCCTCGAATGGCCGGAGCGCCTTGCGGGCTACCCGCTGCCTGTCACCCATGCGCTTCACTTCACCCTCTGCCCCGATGGTACGCGCGAGGTGGCGTTAAATTAGCAAGCAAGATGTAGATAAAAGGAGCGTCATTGCGAGCGGAGCGAAGCAATCCAGCATCGAGTTTTTCTTTCGCTGGATTGCTTCGCTCCGCTCGCAATGACGGAGTGACCTGTTTTTGTACATTGATTGTAAAATGATATGAGAGCACTGCATCAGTTGCAGTGTGGCGGTGCGGTGACGCTTACGCCCCCTCTCCCCCGTTGGGGGGGGAGGCTTTCCTCGCGTCGCGTCGCTGCCAAAATCGAGTGATGCACAAGTCTCGATGAGGAAAGCTTACGACTGAATGAGGGTTAGCATCGCTTGCCGGGTCGGGGTGGGGCAGCTGATGATCCGCTTCCAGGCGATGGGGGCGGCGGCGCTGGCCACTGCGAGGCTGAGGCAATAGGCGGTGAGGGCGGTGGCCTCAGCCGCGAGCCCTGCGCGTGTGAGCAGGTCGATGGCCAGTGTGGCGCTGCGGGGCGAGAAGAAGCTGACACTGCTGAGTGTGCCATCGCGCAAGGCGGCACCGAGCGCGGGGTTTGGCTGGGGCACGGCCTCTGCGCGATAAGCGATCGTTTGCGTGACCGTGATGCCCGCGCTTGCCAGCAAGGTGACGACATCCACCCGCGTTTCCTCGCCCGCGAGATAGAGCAGCGGTGTGCCCGCAGGGTGACGCTCAACCAGGCGCGGCAGCAGCGCGAGAACATCCTCTGCCCCCGCGATCGTTTGCGTAAACCCTTGCGCGTGGGCGGCGCGGGCGGTGGCCTCGCCCACGCAATAGGTGGGAAGATCGCGCCACGTGGCGGGTAGCGCTGCGAGCGCCTGCGCGGCATGACGGCTGGTAAGCAGCAGTGCCTGCGGGGGGATGAGATCGGCAGGCATTTGCACGGCGATGGGTTCAATCTCCATCACCGGGGCGATGAGGCAGGGCACCCCCCGCGCCGCCAGCTCGGCCGCGAATGCGGCGCTGTCCTCGGTCGGTCGTGTGAGCCAGTGACTAGACATGCGATAGCAACGCATCGCCCGCGCGGGCGCGCAGCTCGCGGCCAAGGGCAAGGCCAAGGGATGCCGCATCGCTTGCGGTGCCGGTCAGCTCCTGACGGTGGCAGATGCGCCCATCGAGCGATAGAACCTCGCCACGCAGCCGCAAGGTGCCATCCGCACCCAAGGTGGCGAGTCCCGCAATCGGCGTGCGGCACGAGCCGTCGAGTTCCTCGAGGGAGGCCCGGTCGGCCTCGAGAGCAGTGACCGTGGCCGCATCGCTGGTGCGGCCGATGAGCGCGCTGCTATGCTC
>CAZUOS010000064.1:3568-7103 GCA_964621415.1 uncultured Azospirillum sp. | reverse complement strand
TTGGCTAAAAATCGCGCATGAGCGTGTGACCTCGGGCGAACCCTATCTCTCGCATGAAGAAGTCTGGAAAGACCTGCTGTAGCCGAGGGCACACCGATGTACCGTATCACCTACGCCGCACGCGTACCGAAGGAGGATTTGCCCTTTATCGCCAAATCCGCGCGTGAACTGATCGTCCGTGCCATTAATCAGCGCCTCGCCACCGCTCCCCTTCAATATGGCGAAGCATTGCGCTACGAGCTGACAGGCTATCGACGGTTGCGCGTGTCCGTCTATCGCATCATTTACTCGGTCGATGAAATCGCGCAGGTTGTAAAAATCCACTCCATCGGCCACCGCAGCAGCATTTATGAGCAATAATTCCCCCCTCCGCCTCGGTGTGAATATCGACCATGTGGCCACGCTGCGCAATGCGCGTGGCGGGGCGCATCCCTGCCCCATCGCCGCGGCACAGCTAGCCATGCGCGCAGGCGCGGATGGCATCACCGCCCATTTGCGCGAGGATCGCCGCCATATCCGCGATGAGGACATGCGGCGGCTGAAGGCGGAAGTGCCGCTGCCGCTCAATTTCGAGATGGCGGCAACGCCGGAGATGCTCTCCATCGCCCTCGAGATTCGCCCGAACGCCTGCTGCCTAGTGCCCGAAAAACGCGAGGAACGCACGACCGAAGGCGGGCTCGACGTGCTGGGCCATGAAGCGTATCTCAAGGATTTTTGCGCCATGCTGAAGCAGGCGGGCATTCGCAGCTCGCTGTTCATCGCGCCGGATGTAGCGCAGATCGAAGCCGCCGCCCGCCTCGGCGCCGAGATCATCGAGCTACATACCGGGCATTATGCGGAAGCCAGAGGCCAGAGGCCAGAGGCCAGAGGTCAGTGGGTAGAGGAACTCGCGCGCCTTGAGCACGCGGCCAGGCTCGCCCATTCGCTCGGCCTCGAAGTGCATGCCGGGCATGGCCTCACCTTCGAGAATGTGGGCCCCATCGCCGCCATCCCCGAACTGCGCGAGCTGAATATCGGCCATTTCCTCATCGGCGAAGCCATCACCCTCGGCCTCGCCGAAGCGATTAGACAGATGCGGCAGCGGATGGTAGAGGCTAGGGGTTAGGGCAAAGATTCCAGAGCGCCAACTCCCCCCTTAAGGGGGAGTCGACGCGCTTCTTCAGCGCGTCGGTGGGGGGTAATCTGCGTTTGTTGGCCCCCCACCAAAATCGCAAAGGGCGATTTTGACTCCGACTAGAAAAATCGATGCCTAAGCATCGATTTTTCGCGCTCGAAGCCCCCAAGGGGGGAGTTGGCGCTCTGGAATCTTCGCCCTAACCTCTAATCTCTAACCACTACTCTTTATGATCCTCGGCATCGGCTCAGACCTCTGCGACATCACCCGCATCGAACGCAGCCTCGCGCGGTTCGGCGAAGCGTTCGAGCAACGCATCTTCACGCCTGGTGAACAGGCCAAGGCCCGCCGTCGCGCCGGTGGTGGCAAGCGCAACGGCATGGCGAGTACCTACGCCAAACGCTTCGCCGCCAAGGAGGCCTTCGGCAAGGCGCTCGGCACCGGGGTCGGCAGTGGCGGCGGCATCTATTGGCGCGATATCGAGGTGGTGAACCTGCCGAGCGGCAAGCCCACCCTCGCCCTCCATGGCGGCGCGAAAGCGATGCTGGCTTCCCTCACCCCGCCGGGCCACACCGCGCAGATTCACCTAACGCTGGTGGATGAATACCCCATGGCGCAAGCCTTTGTGGTGATTGAGGCGGTGGCTGTTTAGCGTACAGATTCCAGAGCGCCAACTCCCCCCTTGAGGGGGAGTCGACGCGCTTCTTCAGCGCGTCGGTGGGGG
Source organism: uncultured Azospirillum sp. (assembly GCA_964621415.1). Classification (GTDB taxonomy): domain Bacteria; phylum Pseudomonadota; class Alphaproteobacteria; order Rickettsiales; family UBA3002; genus QFOX01. Next base: position 5,265 of record CAZUOS010000064.1, on the reverse strand, counting down.
GTAAACCTCAGCGAGTATCCCCCCACCAAAATTGTGAAGGACAATTTTGGCTCCCCCTCAAGGGGGGAGCTACAGGCTCTGGAAGCCCAGATCTTTCTTTAGCTCATGGGATAGAAGGATGACCGCTCAGGAATCCCTTGCCCCCTACAACGCCGCCACATCTCCACCAGCCCAACCGGCACGCAAGGTGGCTGCATGTTCGGCCAATCTGCCGGTGGATATCGCAGCGCGGATACCCGCCATGAGTTCCTGATAATAGTGCAAATTATGCTGGGTGAGCAGCATCGGCCCGAGCATTTCATCGGCCTTGAACAGATGGTGCAGATAGGCACGCGAATAACGATTAATCGGCGAATCGGTCGCGGGGTCGAGCGGGCGCGGATCATCCGCATGGCGGGCATTGCGCAGGTTGATTTCGCCCATGGAGGTATAGGCCCGCGCGTTACGGCCCGAGCGGGTCGGGATCACGCAGTCGAACATATCCACCCCGCGCATCACCGCGCCCAGAATGTCATCCGGCTTGCCGACACCCATGAGGTAGCGCGGATGCGTGACCGGCAGCGCAGGCAGGGTGAAATCGAGCACGCGGAACATCGTCTCCTGCCCCTCACCCACCGCGAGGCCGCCGATGGCATAACCATCGAACCCGATCGCCGCGAGCGCCTCGGCCGAGCGGTGACGGAGCGTTTCGTACACCGAGCCTTGCACAATACCGAACAGGCCGTAGCCGAGAGGCTGGCGCAAAAGCTCCCCCCTTGAGGGGGGGCCGAAATGCCCTTGCATTTCGGTGGGGGGTATATTTTCAGCTTCGCGTCCCCCCACCGACGCGCTGAAGAAGCGCGTCGACTCCCCCTCAAGGGGGGAGTTCGCTGTGGCACCGCTAACATCCTTCTTCAACGCATCATAGGCTGCGCGACTGCGCGCCGCCCAGCGCATTGAAAGCTCCATGCTGGTGCGCGCTTCGTCCTCCGTCGCCGGGAAGGGCGTGCATTCATCGAGCGCCATGGTGATGGTGGAACCGAGCAGATGCTGGATTTCCATCGAGCGTTCCGGCGAGAGCACATGCTTGCTGCCATCGATATGCGACTGGAAGGTAACGGCCTCCTCGCTCATTTTACGAAGCGCCGCGAGCGACATCACCTGAAACCCGCCGGAATCGGTGAGGATCGGCTTATCCCAGTTCATGAACTTATGTAAGCCACCGAGGCGCGCCACCCGCTCCGCCGTCGGCCTGAGCATCAGGTGATAGGTATTGCCGAGCAGAATATCTGCCCCCGTCGCGGCGACGGCCTCAGGGTGCATGGCTTTCACCGTCGCCGCCGTGCCGACCGGCATAAATGCAGGCGTGCGGATCGCACCATGAATAGTGGCAAGCGTGCCGGTGCGGGCAAGGCCGTCGCGGGTGTGGATGGTGAAGGGAAGCGTCATGAGCAGTGCATGGTGGGTGGTGGGTGGTGCATAGCGCAAGGATTGACGACTCACAACCCACTACTCACTACTCATTACGCATGGCTGTCACGCACGCTCCAGTAAACTCGTATCCCCATAGGAATAAAACCGATAGCCGTTGGCGATGGCGTGGGCGTAGGCTTCGTGCATGCGCTCGAGGCCCGCGAAGGCGGAGACGAGCATAAACAGGGTAGATTTGGGCAAATGGAAGTTGGTCATAAGGCGATCCACCAGCTTGAACCGATAGC
>CAZUOS010000064.1:0-3468 GCA_964621415.1 uncultured Azospirillum sp. | reverse complement strand
GATTTGGGCAAATGGAAGTTGGTCATAAGGCGATCCACCAGCTTGAACCGATAGCCGGGGGTGATAAAAATCCCCGTTTCGCCCATAAACGGCGCGAGGTGGCCGTCGGCTTCCGCCACCGATTCGAGGATGCGTAAGCTGGTGGTGCCGACAGCTTCCGCCACCGATTCGAGGATGCGTAAGCTGGTGGTGCCGACCGCGACCACCTTGCCGCCCGCCGCCCGTGCGCGGTTGATGGTATCGCACGCCTCGCGGCCAATCTCGATCGGCTCGCGATGCATCACGTGTTCGTCCGTATCCTCCACCTTCACCGGCTGGAAGGTGCCTGCGCCCACATGCAGCGTCACGAACGCGGTGTGGATGCCACGCGCGGCGAGCGCCTCCATCAGCGCTGGCGTGAAATGCAGCCCCGCCGTGGGTGCGGCGACGGAACCATCCGCCCGCGCATAAATCGTCTGATAATCCTGTTGGTCGGACGCCGCATCCGCCCGCGCGATATAAGGCGGCAGCGGAATATGCCCATGCGCCCGCAGCTTGGCAAACAGCGCCGGCGTATCATACGGGAACTCGATCAGCACCTGCGCGCCGTCCTCGCTGCGGCCGAGCACCGTCGCGGTGAAATCCGCCGCGAAATGCAGCACCATGCCTTTCTTCAGCTTTTTCGCCGGGCGCGCGAAAGCCTGCCACGCCATGGTACCTGCGATAGGCTGGTGCAGCAGCAGCTCGACCGGTTTGTCGCTTAACGGGGCAAACAGCCGCGCCGGAATCACCCGGCTATCGTTGAACACCAGCACATCGCCGGGAGAAAGCAGCGCAGGCAAATCGCGCACGACGCGATCGACGAGCGTATGACCGACATGCAGCAGCCGCGCCGCATCGCGCGGGGAAGCAGGATGCGTGGCGATACGCTCCGGCGGCAGGTCAAAATCGAAGAGGTCAACGCGCACGAATTACGCCGCCGCCACATCCGCCGCCACTTTCACCGAAATCATCACATCCGGGTTAGCCGGCGGCTCGCCACGGGCGATAGCATCGACATGTTCCATGCCCTCCACCACCTTACCCCAGACAGTATATTGCCCATCGAGGAAATTGGCGTTGTTGAAGCAGATGAAAAACTGCGAATCGGCGCTATCGACATTCATCGCCCGCGCCATGGAGCACACCCCACGCTCGTGCGGGGCGCGGCTGAACTCGGCCTTCAGCTTTTGGCCAGAGCCGCTCATGCCGGTGCCGGTGGGGTCGCCGGTCTGGGCCATGAACCCCTCGATCACGCGGTGGAACTTCACGCCGTCATAGAACCCTTCACGCGCCAATTCCTTGATGCGCTTCACGTGGCGCGGCGCGAGGTCGGGCCGCATCTGGATTTTCACCGTGCCCCCCTTCAGCGCAATCAGCAGCGTGTTCTCGGGCGCGGTGAGGTCGATCTTTTCGTCTTTTTTCTTAGCCATGTGTTGTGCTCCTGTGGGATGAAGGGATGCGAGGATGACCGATGATCCGTGAAGAGGCCCCACACGGATCATCCATCATCCCCACATCCGATCATCGTTATTTCGCGTCTGCCGCAACCGTCATACGGATGATTTTATCCGGGTTGCTCACCAACCCGTTCTTCTCGGCGTCGCCCTTCTTGATGTGATGCACGAACTGCATCCCATCAATCACCTGCCCAAAAACCGTATATTTTCCGTCCAGCATCGGAACCGGGTTGAAACAGATGAAGAATTGCGAGTTGGCCCCATCCGGGTTGTCCGTGCGCGCCATGCTCACCGTGCCGGTGATGTGCTTCATGCTGTTGAACTCGGCCTTGAGGTCGGGCAGGTCGGAGCCGCCCGCGCCGGTGCCGGTGGGGTCGCCGGTTTGGGCCATGAAGCCCTCAATCACGCGGTGGAACACCAGGCCGTTATAGAAGCCTTTGCGCGTCAGCTCTTTCAGGCGTTTCACGTGGTTCGGCGCCACTTCCGGGTGCAGCTCGATCACCACCGTGCCATCCTTCAGCTGCATCAGCAGCGTGTTTTCAGGGTCTTTGATCGTAGCGGCATGGGCCGTCGCCACAGTGAACAGGGCCAGGAGGCCCGCAAACAAAGAAACAAGACGCATAGAGACTCCTCCCATAGGTTCGCCGAGTGATCTAGCGCGATCTCCCCCACTCCGCAAGCCCCGATGCAACGCTCATGCACCCCCGGCAAAAATGTCATCAAACCTTCACACACACGGCCAAGGTTTGAGTGTAGAAAGCATAAACTAACCGAACCAACATAGGAGACTAGCAATGGCCCCCCCACAAAAAACGCATGCGGATAGAGTAAGACCCACAGACGATCTTACAATTGACGACTTGTACGCATTGCAAGACATTATTGTCGAAAGTACAACAAATAGCCCATACTTAGGAAAAGACACAGCACAGCTTTTCCTAGACTTGATGCTTCCAAAAGATCCGGAGGGAAGAACTGTTCTCCCGCAGTCAAGTGCAGACATAATCGAGAGAATAAACCCAGAGGCTGTTGGAAAAGCGACTAACGCTCTGATTAATAAGCTTGCCCCAACAATAGCTGAAAAAGAGCACCCAGAAAGGTATCAGGTATCACAAGCAATCGATGCTCATAGCGGGGCCATAAGCGACGCAATCATGAAGTTTACAGACAACCTTGGAAAAGGGCACGCCGCTAGAGTCACCGCAAGTGGCGGGGAATATCGTCCTCGCCCCTAACCCCCCGGCGTCAGATATTCCTGGCGCAATTGGTCGGCAACGGCGGGGGAGACAAACTTGCTCACGTCTCCCCCCAGCCGGGCGATCTGCTTCACGAAGCGGCTCGAGATAAAATGCGTGGCATCACTCGCGGTGAGGAACACGGTCTCGATCTCGGGCGCGATTTTGTTATTCACGCTCGCCATCTGAAACTCGTACTCAAAATCCGAAATAGCGCGCAGGCCACGAATCAGCAGCGTCGCCCCCTCCTCGCGCGCGAAGGCCACCAGCAGCCCCGAAAACGGCTTCACCACCACGCGGCGTGCGTCCAGCCCAGCCGTAACAATATCCTGCTCCACCATCGCCGCGCGGGCGCGCACATCGAACAGCGTCTGCTTCGCGGTATCAAGCGCCACCCCAATCACCAGCCGGTCCACCACATGCAGCGCCCGGCGGATAATGTCCATATGGCCGATGGTGATGGGGTCGAACGTTCCGGGATAGATACCTGTGCGCATGGGCGAGTCCTCTCGTGGGCGTAGCCGCATCATAGCCGAACGCCAAACCGCGCCGCAATAAAAATAGTCATCAGATACAACACGAAGGTGAGCGTGCACCCCGCCGCCAGCGCCAGCCAGAAGCTATAGCCCGCCCGCAGCAGCGCAGGCATCAGCAGAAACATCGGCAACGTCGGCAGCACATACCAGAACGTCGCCTCGGCATGGTTGGCGATGCGGGCGCCATCGCCCGTTTCGCGCCAAAGCCACATCATCCCG
>CAZUOS010000063.1:0-7127 GCA_964621415.1 uncultured Azospirillum sp. | reverse complement strand
TCGCGGCCAGTGAAGCCGAGTTTTTCGGTGGTGGTGGCCTTCACGCTGACAGAGGCACGCGGCAGGTGCAGCAGACGGGCGATGGCTTCCTGCATGGCTTCGCGATGCGGGGCGATTTTGGGGCGCTCGCCGATCACGGTGATATCGAGATGTTCGATCACGCCGCCGCGTGCCGCGACTTGCGCCCGCGCTTCCTCGATAAAAATGGCCGAGTTGGCGCCGCGCCAGCGCGGGTCGCTCGGCGGAAAGAAGCTGCCGATATCGCCCGCTGCGATGCAGCCGAGCAGCGCATCGACCACGGCATGCAGCACCACGTCGGCATCCGAATGGCCATCAAGCTGGTGGGTGTGGGGAATGTCGATGCCGCCGAGGCGTAGCGTGCCGTCGCCAGGGATCAGTGCGTGCACGTCGTAGCCGCTGCCGATGGCGGTGCGCACACGGCGCGTGAGGCATGCGTTTTCTTCTGCCCAGCGTACATCGTCCATCGTCGTCACTTTGCGTAACTCCTCGTCGCCCGCCACATACGCGAGTTTATGGCCCGCCGCAAGCCAGATTGCGGCGTCGTCGGTGGGGGGGGGAGGTTCCAGGTTCCGGGTTCCAGGTTCCAGGGAGGCAAGGTGCGTGAAGAGATCCGTCAGCGTGAGTGCGTCTTTCCCAGAACCTGAAACCCGAAACCCGGAACCTGGAACCCGAAAGGGAAATGCCTGTGGCGTTTGGATGCGCAACAGCCCGTCGCGCGGGATGTCGCTCCAGGTGCCATCGACGCAGCGTCGGGTCGTATCGGCCACTGCAAGTACAGGCACCACGCCTGTTTCCGGCGTCAGCGCCGCCAGGATGCGGTCGATCACTGCGGGCGAGAGGAACGGGCGCGCGGCGTCGTGGATCAGCACGTAATCGGGGGCATGGGGGGCGAGGGCCAGAAGGCCCGCCTGCACGGAATCAGCGCGCTCGGCACCGCCGTTCACCACGGGGAGCAGGCGGCTTGGCGCATCGCTGCCGAGGGCGCGGAGGGCGGCGGCATAATGGGCGGCATGTTCGGGGTGAATGACCACCTGCACGTGGCGGATGCGCGGATGGGAAAGCAGCGCGCGGATGCTGTGTACGAGCATCGGCACGCCATGGAGGAGGGTGTATTGTTTGGGGATGTCGCCCCCGGCGCGACGGCCAATGCCAGCGGCGACGATGAGGGCAGCGATGGAAGCGTTGGAATGGTTCATGCGCTCGCCCTACACAAAAAAGCCTGCGGGTGCAACCCGCAGGCTTCTCAAGTGGTATCCAGCAGGAATGAGGTTACGCCGCCTTGGCTTTGGTCATGCGGTCGGTGGTCTCGGTCATGCGCTCGTTCAGCGGTTCGCTGACATCGGTAGCGCATTGAAACAGCATCTCGGAAACTTTGACGCTTTCGGAGAAGAATGCGTCAAGGTTCGTTTTGGTGATGCGTGTGGCGAGGTCGAACATGTCGTTCAGGGTGCGGCAGGTGAGGGTCTGCTTGCTCAGCTCCACGTTCTGTGCGAACTGGCGGTTGAGGTAGCTGATCATCTCGGCCATCAATTCCTTGCTGACCGCAACCGCCATGTTGCACACTTCGGTGACGGCTTCGATATTTTCGCGGCCCAGCTCCATCGCTTCGGCCGCAGCGCGGTTGCTGCTTTGCGTGGCTTTGTTCACTTGATCCGACGACTCGCGGGCGAAGCTGGCGAGCTTGGCTTGCGCCGCGCCCAGATCAAAGTTCTGGCCTTGCGGCATGAATTGAAAGAACGCTGCCGGATCGAACGACGGAGCGGCGCTTTGTTTTGCGGCGCCGCCGAAAAATTGTTGCAGCATCTCGTTGCCCATTTTCATGGCGTTCTGCGTGGCAGCGCCCATCTCTTCCTGCGAGAAGGGGAGCTTATAGAACTTGGCGCTTTGCTTGGCCCAATCGGCCGCGCCTTTTTGCCAATCTTCGGCGCTTTTAGCGACCCACTCCGCACCCGCCGTGGTTTGGCGTGGGGCTTGCGTTTTCGCCGCGTATTTTACGGTGCGTTTTGTAGCGGTTTTCTTCCTTGCGATGGCCATGTTTCTTTACTCCGTCTTCAGGTTGTGCGGTGCAACACTTATACTCTAAATTGTAGGAAGGTCAAGCATGCAACTGGGCGCAATTCACAGCTGATTTTTCGGCAGTGCAGCATGCGGGCATTCGTGCATTGCATAAACGATCCAGAACGGGTAAAGGCGCAGGCCCTATGACCCAGGCACCTCGCAACGTGGCACCCATTCGCATCGGCAACATTACGCTTGCTGATAATGCGATTCTTGCGCCCATGACGGGGGTGAGTGATTTGCCGTTTCGCATGTTGGTAAAAAGCTTCGGTGCGGGGCTGGTGGTGAGCGAGATGATCGCGAGTAAGGCCGTGGTGCTCGAGACTAAGAACGCTGAGCGCATGTGTCGGTTCGAGCCGACGGAGCGCCCGTTCAGCGTGCAACTGGCGGGGTGCGACCCGGAGGTGATGGCGGAAGCTGCACGGCTGAACGAGGATCGCGGCGCGGATATCATCGACATCAATTTCGGCTGCCCGGTGAAGAAGGTGGTGAACGGTATGGCCGGCAGCGCGCTGATGCGCGAAGAGGGGCTGGCCACCCGCATCCTCGAGGCAACGGTGAAGGCGGTGAAGATTCCGGTGACGCTGAAGATGCGCATGGGCTGGGATCATCAATCGCTCAACGCACCGAAGCTCGCCAAAATTGCCGAAGAGATTGGCATCCAGATGCTGACTATTCATGGCCGCACGCGCTGCCAGATGTATAAGGGCTCGGCTGATTGGGCGTTCGTGCGCCAGGTGAAAGACGCGGTGAAGATTCCCGTGGTGGTGAATGGCGACATTACCGGTCTTGCGGATGTGGACGCTGCGCTTGCGCAATCCGGCGCGGATGGGGTGATGATCGGGCGCGGATCGTATGGCCGCCCGTGGTTTGTGGCGCAGGCGGCGGCGCATCTCAAGGGCCAGTCGCTGGTCGAGCCGAGCCTTGCGGCGCAGCGCGAGATTGTGCTCGAGCATTACGATGCCATGCTCTCGCTTTATGGCACGACAAACGGGGTGCGCGTGGCGCGTAAGCATATCGGCTGGTATTCCAGCGGCCTGCCGCATGGGGCCGAGTTCCGTCAGCGCGTGAACCGCGAAGCCGAGCCAGAGCCGGTCCGCGCGCATATCCGTGCCTTCTACGACGGGCTGCTGGAGCGGGGAATCACCGCCCGCGCGCATGAGAAGATTCACGCTGCGGAGGGGTGAGAGCAAAGCCAGAAAGATATTTCTGGCGCAATTGTTCACGTTATGCGTTTTGAAGGGAACATCATTGCGAGCGGCGCGACGCAATCCATCCCGGCTCGTGCTTCGCTGGTCGGGGTGACAGTTTTTATCGTCTGGATTGCGGCGCTCCGCTCGCAATGACGCTCGCGTAAATCGCCCGCTCAGCCATCGAAAAACGTATGGAAAGAAGCGCGCTGCTACGCTTGTTCCACGCGCGGCAGGGTGACGCCGGTTTGGCCCTGGTATTTCCCTTTGCGGTCGCGGTAGCTGACGTCGCAGAGCGATTCGCCTTTGAGGAACAGGAACTGGCACGCGCCTTCGCCCGCGTAGATTTTGGCAGGCAGGGGGGTGGTGTTGCTGAACTCGAGCGTGACATGGCCTTCCCATTCTGGCTCGAGCGGGGTAACGTTGACGATAATGCCGCAGCGCGCATAGGTGGATTTGCCGAGGCAGATGACCAGCGTGTCGCGCGGGATGCGGAAATATTCCACCGTGCGCGCAAGGGCAAAGGAGTTGGGCGGAATGATGCAGACATCCGTCTTGCGATCTACAAAGCTGGCGCTTGAGAAGTTTTTGGGGTCCACCACCGCCGAATCGACGTTGGTAAAAATCTTGAACTCATCGGCCACGCGCGCATCGTAGCCATAGGAGGAAAGGCCATAGGAAATCACGCCCTCGCGGGTGAGATTCTCGACAAACGGCTCAATCATGCGGTGCTTCAGTGCGCGTTCGCGGATCCAGTGGTCGGGTTGAATGGGCATGGGGAGGCTCGTGATTCGTGATTCGGGACTCGTGGATACTGGAGCAGGGGCGGAAGCTCAAGGAAATCTGAGCGGCTATCCCGAACTAAGCGTTGACGCCTGCCCCTGAAACGCTTTATCAGCCTAGACCGAAAGAGGTTTTTACTATGCGTAGTCCTGTTCTCGTTCGTTTCGCGCCGAGCCCCACGGGCTGGCTGCATGTGGGCAATGTGCGCACGGCGATTATCAATTATCTGTTCGCGAAGGCGGCTGGTGGCCAGTTTATGCTGCGGATTGACGATACCGACCGTGCCCGCAGCGAGGCACAGTACGAGGATGGGCTTAAGGAAGATTTGCAGTGGCTTGGCCTTGGCTGGGACCGGCTCGAGAAACAGTCCGACTATTTCGCGCAGTATGAGGCGATGAAGCAGAAGCTGATCGCCGACGGGCGGCTCTACCCGTGCTACGAGACGGCGGAGGAGCTGGAGATTAAGCGCAAGATGCTGATTGGCCGTGGCCTGCCGCCGATTTATGACCGCGCAGGCCTGACCGAAACGCCCGAAAAGCGCGCCGAATACGAGGCTGCGGGGCGTCGCCCGCACTGGCGCTTCAAGCTGAACCCGACCCCGATTGCGTGGGACGACATGATCCGTGGCCCCGTTACGTTTGACGGCGGGAAGCTCTCCGACCCCGTGATGTTCCGCGAGGATGGGGTGGTGCTGTTTACCTTCGCGACAAGCGTGGACGATGGCGCCATGGGCGTTACCCACATCATCCGCGGCGAAGATCACGTCAGCAACACCGCCACCCAGGTGCAGATTATGGAGGCGATGGGCTACCCCATTCCTACCTTCGGCCATATGGCGTTGTTGAAGATGAAAGAGGGAAAAATCAGCAAACGTGTCGGCGGCGGCGATATTCGATCCCTCCGCGAGGGCGGCGTATTTCCTTTGGTTGTCGCCAGCTATTTGGCCAAAATCGGCACGTCGGACGCGATCGAGCTGGCCGATTCCATGGCGGCACTCATTGCCAGTTTCGATATCAAGAAGCTCGGCCGCGCCATGGCGAATTACGATCCCGCCGAGCTGGAGCGGCTGAACCAGAAGCTGCTGCATCATTTGCCTTTTGCCGAGGTGAGCAAGCTGCTCGCGGTGCGCGGGATGGCAAGCATCGACGCGACGTTCTGGGAGGCGATCAAGCCGAACCTCACCACCATTGACGATGCGAAGGACTGGTGGGAAGTGCTGCATCAGCCCATCACGCCGGTGGTTGGCGCGGCGGATGGCGAGTTTATCGCCGTGGCGGCGTCGTCGCTTCCCGAGGGCTCGTGGAACGAATCAAGCTGGGATGCGCTGGTGAATGCGGTGAAGGAGAAAACCGGCCGTAAAGGCAAAGAGCTTTTTATGCCTCTGCGCCTTGCCCTCACCGGCCGTGAGCATGGGCCGGAGATGAAGACGGTGTTGGCCCTGCTAGGCCGCGATCGCGCCGAGAAACGGTTGCAGGGAATGGTGGCTTAGCGCTCATAAAGGCAAGAGATGGGGAGTTTGCGTCAAATTTTTCTCCTCGTAGTTCGGCGATGCGTTTTCGCCAGCAGTCTGGGTCATTTCGCCATTTGGAGTGGCCTGGTTTCTTGTAATCGGCGATTGCTTCGGCTTCCATCACCCGGTGGGTGGAAATTAGCTTTTTGAGATGGGTAAATGTTTCGTCCTCGATTTCCGCATGCTCTTCATTCTCCTTATTTCCCTGAGATAGATTGCGAGGTGAAATGTTGGTCTGAAGTCGGTATCGGGTGATATAGCATAGGTCGATGAGCGAATCATGGGGATGAGCTTTGTGTAATTTGCGCAAATATGCGAGGAGGTGCTCAAAGAATGCCGCATCATGCCGAATATGCGGAAAAATGGTGCGCATCGCATGATATTCCGCCGCTGTTGGGGGTGGAGGAGCGGCAGGGGCGGGTGAGCTATCGTCCGGCGGGCATACCATGGCAGGGCCAATTCTGTGAGGCAGTGATCACTGGCAGGCGTTGTAGTCCAGCCATCTGCCGCACTCAAATGACAGTTCTATGACATTTGGCGTGGGGGTAATCCGCGTATCGTGCGTTTACGCTTTATGGGTGCGCTTTTCGGCTGTTTTTGCATCACGAAATTGCTTCGCGGCGCCGGGTTTTTCGACCTGCTGGCCGCGGGCGAGGGCAAGGCTATCCGCCGCCACATCGCGGGTGATGACCGAACCGGCGCCAACCATGGCGCCATCACCAATCGTGACTGGGGCGACGAGCGCGCTGTTGCTGCCGATGAACACGCCGTCGCCGATTTCGGTGTGGTATTTGAGGAAGCCGTCATAGTTGCAGGTGATGGTGCCCGCGCCGATATTGGCTTCGCGCCCCACGCGCGCATCGCCCACATAGCTGAGATGGGAGATTTTCGCGCCCGCTTGCACCTCGGCTGCTTTCAGCTCGACAAAATTACCGATTTTGACGTCCTCGGCGAGCGTGGTGCCGGGGCGTAGCCGCGCGAAGGGGCCGACCACCGTATTCGCGCCAATATCCGCGCCTTCGAGGTGCGAAAATGCCTTGATATGCGCACCGCTGGCGATGCGGACGCCGGGGCCAAAAAACACGTTTGGCTCGATGAGTACATCTGGCGCGATCACCGTATCGGCGGCGAAGGAGACCGAGTCCGGGTCGATGAGCGTGACGCCCGCCTCCATGAAGCGCTGGCGGGTGCGGTATTGGAAAATCGCTTCGGCGGTGGCGAGTTCGCTTCGCGCATTCACGCCCAGCACTTCATCCGCATCGCCTTCGATGGCGAGCGCGCGGTGGCCCTCGGCGCGGGCGAGGGCGACGATATCCGTGAGGTAATATTCGCCCTTGGCGTTCTGGTTGCCGATGCGCGACAGCAGCCCCCAGGCGAGCGGGCCGCGGATCGCCATCACTCCGGAATTGCACAGATCGATGGCGAGTTCATCCTCGCTCGCGTCCTTCGCTTCGACGATTTTTTCGAGGCTGCCATCCTCGGAGAGCACGAGGCGACCATAGGCGCTTGGCTCCTCTGGCGTGAAGCCAAGAACGGCGACGGCGGCTTTCGCATCGGCATGGAGG
>CAZUOS010000062.1:0-7146 GCA_964621415.1 uncultured Azospirillum sp. | reverse complement strand
CGCAGCCGCTTCTATCGCGAAGACCCGGTGGGAAGCAACATGGGTGGGGTTTAGGTAAGAAGCGCCATCGGGGATCAGGCAAAAGCAGTTAGCGGTTAGGTTTTAGCGGTTAGCTTTCTGGAGCTAGCCGCCAAAACCTAACTGCTAATGGCTAACGGCTTTTGCTGGATCCCCGAGCGATACGCAGTCTAACGACGTGTTATGTTCGGAACACCACGGCTGGTTCTGTTCGCATCACCGTGCGCATGGCAATCAGGGCCGAGATAAGCACAATCAGGCTGATGGCCACCGCACACAACAACAGCACGTTAGGCGTGAGTAGGAAGGCGAGCTTCGCTTCGCCAATCAGGCTGCCGAAAAACGCCGCCGCGCCGACACCCAGCCCATAGCCAATCACCCCTACGGTTGCGGCCTGCACCAGCACCATTTTCACCAGCATCGCGTTGCGCACGCCCATCGCTTTCAGGGTGGCATACTGGCGCAGATTCTCGCGCACGAAATTATAAAACGTCTGCCCCGCCACCACCGCGCCGATGATAAATCCAAACAGCGTCGAAATGCCGAAATTGACCGGAATCCCGGTATTCTCTTCCCAGTAATTCTGCGTCACCTGTTTGAACTCCTTGCTAGTATAGGCGGTGAGGCCGAGCTTGCGAATGGAGGCGATGACTTGCGGAATCTTTTGCTTGTCGCTCGCTTTTACGAGCACATACGTAAGGCTACGCCGTTCGGTAGGCGTAAAATCCAAAGAGCGTGAATAGGTCGTAAAGCCCATCGCCATGAGGGTAAAGGTGCGGCGCATTTTGGCAATGCCAACCACCACAGCCCGGTGGTCGTTGATTTGGAGTTCGTCGCCCACCTTCACGGGGCGTAACTTCCCATCCTCTCCGCGAAAACGCATGCGCTCGGTGGCGGCCACCTCGTCGAGGATGATCGCATCCTGTTGGCGCAAGTCCGCAATGCTTCCGGCAATAATATCGCGAGGGATGCCTACCAACGTCGCGTCATCGAGTCCCGTCACCTCGATCACCTTGCGCGAACCATCGGGCATGGTGGCGTAGACCTGTTGTTTATGCATGGGCACCGCCCAGGCCACACCTTCCACGCTGCGCACGCGTTGCAGCTCGGTGTCGCGTAATGTCTGGCTCTCCTCGATAAACTCAACCGAAGGATCCATCACCCAAATATCGGGCAGGGACATTTCATCGATATAGGAATAGGTACGCGAGATCAGCCCCAGATAGATAGCCGGTTGCTGGGTCATGATAATCGCTGCGAAGGTGATGCCGATCACCATGGCGAGGTATTTACCACGATCCCCAAACAGCATACTGAGTGCGATACGATACATGCGCGACTTTCAAAGCGGGAACGGACACCGCGAAGGCGGTTCCTTCACGCTACACGCTAGCAGCAAAAAGTTGATAAATTACTAAGAAGCCGATGGAATCCGGCGAAGAATCGCTACGGATGTAGCAAGAAGGGCGCAAAACCAAGAGGAGCGGCTACTGCAGTGTGTCGCTGCCATAGGCGAGGGCATCCAGCCGATGCACGCGCTCGTAAAGACCGAGGGAGCGTTCGGAGAGGTAATTCAGATAATACTGCATTTCGGCCATAATCTCTGGCAGGTGGTTCAGGCAAATCTCGCGCCCATCCAGCCGATAATCGGCCGAGGCCTTGTCTTCCTCGATGCGGCCCGCGTAAATGGCCCGACGAACCATCAGCCACGCCATCACGCTGGTGAGGCGCATGGTGACACGGGTCATTTCATTGGCATACGCCATGCGCAGTTGCGGCTGAATGGTGGCTTGTTCTTCCTCGCCACGCGACTGGAAATAATGGTGCGCGTCGAACAACAGTCCGAGCGTTTCATTGAATACGCCAGGTAAAAACAAAAGTTGCGTATTCGGTGCTGCCTGCCGGGCGACTTGGTGCATTACGACCCCATCCTTAAAGCGTCTCGACCGGTGAACCCGGTTCGTAATGAACTCAGCATAGCCGAAAAGAGTAAAGATATGGTTAATGGAGGACGCGGCGGCGGCGCTATTCAGTGGCGCTGCGATCTTCGCCTGCCCATAGCTCGGGCGGGCAGATGGTGATGCGCCGCGCGGCGAGATCCACCGCCGGAAAAGTGCGGTGGGTAAAGGCATACAGGCCTTCGCTGCCATCGGTATGGGTGAGGACGAGAATATCGCTCGCCCCATAATTGGCAACGGCCTGCACCTGGCCGAATGCCGCGCCATTCTCGTGCACCACCGTCATGCCCACCAGGTCATCGGTGTAGTAGCGATCCGTGGAGTCGAGCGTTGGCATCGCCTCGCGCGGGAGGCCGATTTTCCTGCCACGCAGGCGCTCGGCATCGTCGCGCGTATGCACGCCATTCACCGCCACAATCGCCATGCCTTGCGCATGGCCGGTGAGCTTCAGGCGATAGGCGGTGCCTTTTTCATCGTAAAGCGCCGGGTGACGCGTCACCTCATCGGCCGGATCGGTGAAGGATTTCAATTTGATACGACCGCTCACCCCGTGCGGCTGGGCGAACACGGCAAGGGCAATCCAATCCGGTGCGGGTGAGGGCATACTCAACTAAAATGCTCGACAAAACCAAGACCCGCCAAAATCAGGCCTGCGACGGCAATCGCGATTTCCATGGGAAGGCTCCAATGCGAGTGGCTCCGGTTGTTAGCAGCTTTTGCAGAAAAATCAAATGATATGCCGCGATATAGGCAAGGGTTGATTAAAAATTAGGCAAGTCGCCAACGGCAGCGGCAGGGATGATATTTGTTATATTGAAATATAAGAATATTTTCTTGGCATCGCCCTTGAATAGGAAAAGCATTGTTCCTGCAACCGCTAGGGAGGCGAAAGCCTCCCTTTTTTTATAGAAGTGCCCTGGGTTTTATCCCCCAAGCCGTGCTTCGAGCGCATGGGTGGATACGCCGAAAGCGGCTTTGGCGGCGTGATAGGCCGCTAAGGCGCGGGTGCGGTCTTCGTCGCTCGCGGCGTATTTCTGTGCGGTGATCATCATGTTTTTAGGCGTGTGACTATCCGAGATGAACTCGAACAATTTGGTTTTATAGCCCTGCGCCTCGAGCAAGAGGGTGCGCAGATGGTCGGTCGCCATTTCCGCCAGCCGGTCGGCATAGGTACCATGCTGCAGCAGGGCGTTGAGGGCGGTCTCGCTAGGCGGCGGGGCAAGCAGCGGGCGCAGCTGTTTGTGGCAGCACGGCGCGACCACCAGCAACGTGGCCCCGGCGCGAATGCCAAGTGCCAGTGCGTCATCCGTCGCGGTGTCGCAGGCATGCAGGGCGATCAGCACATCGAGCCCGGGTTGCCAGTCGAACGTTTCGATACGCGCGGCGACAAAGCTCAGCCCCGCGAAATGCTGCGCCTGGGCGAGGCGGTTGCCTGCTTCCACCAGCTCTGGGCGCAGCTCGACCCCCATCAGCTGCACCGGGCGCTTCAGGCCCGCCGCCAGGTGATCGTACAGCGCGAAGGTGAGGTAGCCTTTGCCTGCGCCCATATCGGCAATGCGTAGCGGGGTATCGCGCGCGGGCAGGGCGCGTAGCAGCGGGTCCAGCAGCTCGATATAGCGATGGATCTGGCGGTATTTATCCTGCGATTTGGCGCGCACGACACCCTGCGCATCGGTGATGCCGAGTGCGGCGAGGTAAGGCTTGGCGACGCTATCGAGCACGCGTTGCTTGGTGCGATCATGCGCCAGATTGGGCGGCTCCGTGATGGCAGGCGGTTTGGCGACGACCGTGCTGGTGGTGCCGCGCCGCGTCCAACGATAATCGGCGCGGGTAGTGCATAGCTCGGCACGTTGGAACTGCTCGGCGAGCAGCGGCGCGAGAAGGGCCACCGCCTCGGCCAGGCTGTGGTTCTTGACGATGTCGCGCGTGCGGTAATGGTAGGTGAAGCTGAGCTTGCGCTCGCGCTTGATAAGGGCTGGGCGCAGGGTGAGGCGGCGCAGCTCCTCGGCCGCAGTTTTAGGCTCGGAAAGGCTCAAGCGCACCAGACATTCGGCACGTTCGGCTTCTTCGAGCAGGGTGAGGAGAGAGTGGGGCACAGCTTGCTATACCGGATTAGAACGTATAGCTCAAGGACGCACGCAGGCGCGGGGCGCTGCTATTGTGCGAGTAAATGGGGTCAGACGCTTCGCGGCTGAGCGGCACCGCAACACCAAGATCCGCACGCACGCCTTCGTCACTCTCGATACGCATGCCCGCGCCCGCGCTGCTGGCGTCCGCCATCGCGACCTGCGCCCGCGACTCGTTCCACACGCGGCCAATATCGTAGAAGAGATACGGCGTGGGGGTGGCACCACGGATTTTCTGAAGACCGGTATAGCGCAGCTCCGCCGCAAGGCTGATGCCATGGTCGCCCGTGATTTCGGAGTTATCGTAGGCCCGGCCATAATTCTGGCCGCCATAGCCGAACTCTTCGGACGAATAAAGCGGCGCGGAGGAAACTTGCCCCTTGGCCGAGATCAGCAGATCAACCGCCTCGCGCACCGCCTGCAGCCGCGCGGCGGATAGCTCGAGTTTGGTGAAATCCGGCCGTGCATCCGAACGCGAGAGATAGCGCCCACCCGCCTGGCTCGCCCCCAGCAGGTTGAGGCCTTGGGTGATGGTGGCTTCGAGATTATCCGACCCGCCAAACCGATCCGCCAGCGCATAGGTGGCACCGAGCTTCGCCATGCGCAGTTTGTCGCGCGCGAGTGGGGTGTTCAGAATGTCGGAGCTGGAGTCGCGCCACTCGAACCCGAAGCGGCTGGCGAGCTGTTCGGAACGGTGCCAGATCCAGTGATGGGTAATGCCCGTATCGAAGCCATAGGTTTTGCTGTCGATCTCATGCACCTTCAGCAAATAGCCGGGTTGCGCGGTGGTATAGTTCACGGTGCCATCCACCACCCAGCCGGGCGCATAAGGCACCACATGGTTAACCGCGAAGTTTTTTAGCTCGCTCCATTGGCTCGCCACCATGGCAGTGACGGTGGTGGCCTGCCCGGGGATAATTTTTGGCTGATATTGCAAGGTGGCCTGATAGGGGCCGAGATAGCGCGAGCCGTAATTATCCACCTGCGCGAAGGCGCGGGCGGGCTTTTTCTCGCCAATCACATCCATTGCCACCGCCCCATTCGGCGCGTGTTTGCGGTTGATGGGCTTCAGCACGCTGCGGTAATTGGCATCCGGCAATTGGTTGATCTCGAGCATGGCTTGTTCGAGATCGTCGGTTTTCAGTGGGCGCTTGTGGCGTAACTTGGCGTTCCAGGCATAGACGAGTTTTTCGTCCGCCCCTTCACCCGTGGGATGAATCTCGTCCAGATACCCTTCCGCCACTTTGATTTTGACCACGCCATTCTCGATGGTTTGCGCAGGCACATAAGCATGCGACAGGAAGAAGCCCTTCTCGCGGTATTTCTCGGTGATCTGATTGGCGATGACCCACACCGTGTCGAGCGTGACCACATGCCCCACAAACGGCTTGCTGATCGCGTCGATCTGTTCCTGATCGATGCCATCCGCACCTTCGATTTTGAGGTCTTTCAATTCGAGTGTAAGCCCGCGCGCATTCTTCGGTGGCTTGCCGCCGGGATAGACAAAACGCTCGCCCGACGATGGAGAGCGTTCCAGCGGTGGGGCGGGCTGCGAAGGCGGCGGCGTGGCAACGCGCCCACTATCCGCCGATCCGGGCACGGTAATCGCAGGCAAAGCGGCGCTGACCGGCGCTGCCCATAGCAAGATTGCCACAGCGCTACAGCTATATCTTAGTCGATCAAGCGATGGGGCAGGCCTCATCCACGCACACCTACGGGTCATTATAAACGCTTGAGAAGTACTCTATTTTTTTAAGTGTCACAAGCACTTGCTGCGCATTATCCCCGCGTTTTACACAGGAAATATTCGCCCGTGGAGGTGTGGTCACACCGCCTACAACTCACCCGCGAAATGGCGCAATTGATCTTCCGTATAGCTGGTGAAGATCTCCATGCCGATGGGCAGGATGGCGAGCAGCAGCAAGAACGCGATGATGATCTGCGGCGCGAGCATCACGTAGAAGATTTGCAGGTTGGGCATCAGCCGCATCATCAGCCCGCCGATGAGGTAAAAGATAAACGAAAACACAATATGCGGCGTGGCGAGCAGCACGCCGAGCCAGAAGCAATCGCTGATGAGGCGCATGTAATATTTCAGCATATCCTCAAGCATCGGCAGCTGGCCGGGGTCGAACACGTCGTAACTCTCGACGATCGAGGCCAGCATGAGGTGGTGGAGGTTGAGTGTAAGCATCAGCACCATCGCGGTGATGGTCATGAAATTACTGACGACCGCCGTTTGTGTGCCGGTGACGGGGTCAAAAATCGATGAGACCGCGAGGGAGGATTGGTAAGTGATCAGCGTGCCGGCGGTATGGACAATCGAAATCAGCGCCCGCGCGATGGTACCGATAAAACTGCCGATGAGAATCTCGCTGATCAGTAGCAAGCCAAGGCCAAAAATACTCGCGGGCATGGCGGGCATCTTATCCATCAGCAGTGGGGTGAGAATGGCGCTGATGCCCGCCGCGAGAATCAGCCGCACGCGCGGCAACACATACACATCGCCGAACATCGGCATCACCATCAACGCCGCGCCCGTACGTGCGAAGATCAGCAGAAATGCCGTGAGCTGGCCAACAAGAAACTGTTCGAGGAGGTTGATGGTCATTTTGCTAGAGGCCAGAGGCCAGAGGCCAGAGGTCAGGGAACGTCATTGCGAGCGAAGCGAAGCAATCCAGCAAAAAAATATCGACTGGATTGCTTCGGCCGTTGGCCTCGCAATGACGTTCCCTGACCTCTGACCCCCGACCTCTGGCCCCTTCCTTCAATCAATCGTGGCAATCTTATCAAACAACTTCACGCCGTATTCCTCGAGGGATTGCAGCATGTAGGGCAGGGTGAGCGCCATCACCAGCAGCATCGCCACCATTTTAGGCACGAAGGTGAGGGTGGATTCCTGAATCTGTGTCAGCGCCTGCACCAGCGATACAAGGAAGCCGACGATGAGCCCGGTCAGCAGCATCGGCGCGCTGACGGTGAGCAGCACCCAGATTCCCTCGCGGGCAAAATCGATGACTTCGGGTGATTCCATGGTGTGACCT
>CAZUOS010000061.1:2044-7191 GCA_964621415.1 uncultured Azospirillum sp. | reverse complement strand
CAACCTGTTCATCAACGCGCAGCAATGCACGCAGTGGATGGTGGGGCTGGAGCCGGGGGGTGAGACCTTGCTGGCGGTGATCCCGTTTTTTCATGTATTTGCCATGACGGTTGCGATGAATATGGCCATCGCCAACGGGTTTCGGGTGCTGATTCATCCGAAGTTCGACCTGAAGCAGGTGCTTGCCGACATCGCCAGCAAAAAGCCCACTTTGCTGCCCGGCATCAGCACGCTCTATGCCACCATCAACAATGCCAAGAATATTGATCGCTATGACCTTTCCAGCATCAAGATGTGCATCTCGGGCGGCGGGCCGTTGCCGGTGGAGGTGAAGGAGCGGTTCGAGGCGCTGACCGGCTGCACGCTGGTGGAGGGCTATGGGCTGACCGAGGCCTCGCCCGTGACGCATTGTAACCCGCTGGTGGGGAAGAACAAAAAAGGCTCGATCGGGCTGCCGTTCCCGGCGACGCTGGTGGAGATTATCGACCCGGTCGACCAGGTGACGCCGGTGCGCCCCGGCGAGCTGGGCGAGATTTGCATTCGTGGCCCGCAGGTGATGGCGGGCTATCTCAACCGGCCGGATGAAACCGCGCTGGTGATTCGGGACGGGCGGCTGCATACCGGCGATCTTGGATTTATGGACGAGGACGGGTATTTTATCGTCGTCGATCGGCTGAAGGAGATGATTAAGTCGAACGGGTATAACGTCTATCCGCGCAATGTGGAGGAGGAGATTTACACGCATCCGTCGGTGGCGGAATGCGCGGTCGTCGGTCTCGACCACCCGACGCGCGGGCAGATGATTAAGGCCTATCTGGTGTTGAAAGAGGGACAAACCCTGACGGCTGACGCGCTGCTCGCGCATTTGCGCCCGCGCCTGACCGCCTATGCGCTGCCACATGCGATCGAGTTTCGTGAGAGCCTGCCCAAAAGCGGCATCGGCAAAATCCTCAAGAAGGAATTGGTGGCGGAGGCGAAGCAGCAACGCTAAGCTTGTGGTCTATGCGCCCTTCTTCTCTTCCTTCCCAAATGCATGCCATGGCTATTGAGGCCGGGGCGCTGGTGCCGGTGCGGCTGCCGGTGCCTGCCCTGCTGCCAGGCGAGGTGCTGATTCGGGTGGCGTATGCGGGGGTCAATCGCGCCGATTTGCTGCAGGTGGCGGGGCATTACGACCCGCCGCCGGGGGCTTCGCCCCTGCCAGGGCTTGAGGTTTCGGGCACGGTGGTGGCGCAGGCCGATGAGGCCGGGGCCTGGATGCCAGGACAGACAGTGGCGGCCTTGCTCGCCGGGGGTGGCTATGCCGAATATGTCGCCGTGCCGGCAACGCAGCTGCTGGCCCTGCCGCCGGGAGTCGCGCTGCGCGAGGCGGCGAGCCTGCCAGAGGCCGCGGCCACCAGCATGATGGCGCTGGGCGAGGAAGGGCGGCTGCAGGCAGGCGAGCGGGTGCTGATTCATGGCGGCACGTCGGGCGTGGGGTTGCTGATGGTGCAGATTGCGCGCGGCCTGGGCGCTGAAGTGGTGACAACGGTCGGCAGCGAGGAAAAACGGCAGTTTCTGGCAATGCGGGGGATTGTGGCGGTGAACCACCGGGCGGCGCCCTTTGGCGAGCAGGTGCTGGCGGCAACCGGCGGGGCGGGAGTTGATGTGATTATCGACACGCTGGGGGGGCCGGCCTTGCCGCAGCATTTGCGCCTGTTGCGCCCCGGCGGCCGGTTGGTGAGCCTTGCCATGCTCGAGGGGAGCGCCCTTCCGGAAGGCACGAAAATGACCCGGTTGCTGCTGCATTCCCTGCGCTGGAGCGGCGCGACGCTGCGTAATCGAACCCTGCGCGAGAAGGCGGCGCTGCTGGCACAGGTGCAGCAGCAGGTGTGGCCACAGCTGGCAGCGGGCACGATTCAGCCGGTGATTGATACGGTTTTTCCCTTGACCGAGGCCAAAAAAGCGCATGCGCGCATGCAAGAACGCTTGCATCTGGGCAAGATTCTATTAGAAGTTCCGGCTTCCGGCTTTCGGGTTTCAGGAATGTAGCCTCCCGAAACCCGAAAGCCTAGAACCTGTATGGAGACCCCCATGGCCACCCCGCTGATGCCCAAAGCCACCGCCGTTTGGTTGGTAGAGAACACCACCCTGAGCTTCGACCAGATTGCCGAGTTCTGCGGCATGCATGCGCTCGAGATTCAAGGCATTGCGGATGGTGAAGTGGCGGTCGGGATTCGTGGGCAGGACCCCATCGCGGCAGGCGAGTTGACCAGCGACGAAATCAGCAAAGCCGAAGCAGACGAGGGCTATCGCATGGTGATGGCAGGCCACGCCATGCACCACATGAAAATGGAAAAAGCCAAGAAGAAGGGCGCGCGTTATACGCCGGTTGCCCGCCGTCAGGATAAGCCGGAGGCGATTGCCTTCATTCTGAAAAATCACCCCTATATTCCGGATTCGCAGATCATTAAGCTGATCGGGACGACGAAAAAGACGATCGATTCCATCCGCGAAAAAACGCACTGGAACATCTCCAACATCAAGCCGAAGGATCCGGTGCTGTTGGGTCTTTGTATGCAGACCGCGCTTGATGCGGTGGCCGAGAAGTTCCGCCCGGCAGGGGAAGCGCCCAAGTCGAGCGATGCAGAAGACCACGCGGCGTAGCGTGCGTCACGCCCGTCCGTTGGTGGCGGCTATTGCATAGCTCGAATCGTTGGCGGCCTCGCGGCCTAGATGCAGCTTTTCCCCCTCAGCAAGCATGGTGGAGGGGGTGTCCTCCGCCTGATCGAGCTGGACGGTGGAGCCTTTCGCAATCACCCCATTTTTGCCTGATTTCTCCGGCGCGAGCGACGGCTCGTGGTGAATCTCGGGGATGGGGAAGCGGGCGGTGATTTCGCTGAGCGGGGTGCCCTGTGCGAGCATCTGCTCCATGGTTTTCACCGCCGGGATGCCATAGCGGTTCGCGATTTCGATGGTGGCGAGGGTGCGCTCCGGGGTGTTGACGTTAATCAGATCGTGGCCCAGCAGGTAGATGAAGGTGGGCAGGCCAAAATCGGCCTGGTGGACGGCATGGCCGGTGTGGGGGTCGAGCACGGAGCTGTGTTTATAGGCATAGGTGAGGTTCAGCAGCTCGGTCATACGGGTGAAGATGGGCTGCGCCTGCGCCCAGATGACGCCCTCGCCCGTGCCGCGCTCGACGACGTTTTTGAACATGCGCGAGGGGGCGTAATCCTCTGAGTAGTGCTGGTAAAGGTCGAAGATTTCGCCCACGGAAATGGCTTGGCCCAAGCCGTTGCGCGGGTTGATCTTGTTGTTGATGAAGGTGACGAGGTCTTCGAACATCGTCGTCTTGCGTTTCCAGGTTTCGCCGAAGGCCTGCAGCGCTTTGAGGCCGACCACGAGGTCGCCGCCCCAGACCAAACGCGCCATGGCGGCCGGGAAGAACGCCAGGTCGCTTAGGACGCGCCGGAAGGTGCGTTTCCAGAAATTGTCGACCGTGCGCTGCACGATGCGGTTATCGCTGCGCTGCAGGTCGGCGTAGTTAATGTCTTGCGGACGTTTGCCGGTTTCCATGGCGACGGCTTCGGCAAACAGGTTTTTAATGTCGGTGTAAACGGTGGCGCTGTAGCTGGTGGTGAGGGCTAAGCTGCCGAGGCCCATGGCCGCGTTATAGCACAGCGCCCACATATGCGCGGCTTTGCCTGCGCGGGTGGCCTCGTCGCCGGCAATGCCGAGATGGGTTTGGCTCCAATCCGCCACGCGGGCGAGGCCGCGCCCAAGCGCATTGTCTTTATATGGCTGGGTATTGAAGAGAATCCCGATTATGCCGCGCGGGATATAGCGGGCGGGCAGGCCAAGCAGCAGGTAACGAACATATTCCGAGGTGGGGGCCAGTGTCGATTGCATCTGGGTGTGCATGGGCGCGGCGGGGCCTGCCCCATAAACGGGCGGCGTGCCGAGGGGTTGCTCCTTTGGCGCAGGCGCAGACTGTAGGCGGTT
Source organism: uncultured Azospirillum sp. (assembly GCA_964621415.1). Taxonomy (GTDB): domain Bacteria; phylum Pseudomonadota; class Alphaproteobacteria; order Rickettsiales; family UBA3002; genus QFOX01. The sequence continues at coordinate 3,213 of CAZUOS010000061.1, read as the reverse complement.
TTCCACGCTTTCATTCTAGCGTTCGCGGGGGCGAAAGGCACGAGGGGTTTTGTGAAGTTTTTGTGACAGTTATGGCTACGAAACGGGCGGATGGCGCGGGGGCGATGCTTTTTCGTTGTCTTTCCGCCCAAGCGGTGTAGGCTCGCCCCATGAGCAGCCCGGTCTCGCCCGAACTTCAGCAGGAATTACGTCACTGGCTCAAGGAGATGGCTAGTGTACGGCGGGCCAGTCGTCACTCGGTGGATGCGTATTTGCACGATGTGTCGGGGTTTCTGGCGTTCCTGCATCAGCATTACGGATCCGGAATTAGCATGGAATCAATTGGCCGTGTCGAGGAGCGGGACGTGCGCAGCTGGCTCGCCTATCGGCTCGAGCGGGGCTATGCGAAATCCAGCAATGCGCGGGCGCTTTCGGCCGTGCGCACCTTCTTTAAGCATTTGAATACCCATGCGGGAATCGAGAACCTCGCGCCCTTGACGGTGCCCACCCCGAAGCTTGATAAGCCGCTGCCCAAAGCGCCCAACGAAGCACAGGCCAAGGCCGCGCTTGAGGGGTTGGAAAATCAAGATAAACCAGCCTGGGTTGCAACGCGCGACCATGCAATTGCCATGCTGCTTTATGGCGCGGGCCTGCGCATCAGTGAAACGCTGGGGTTGACGCTTGGCGATGTTGAGGCTTCGGCCGAGGGGGGCAGTTTGCGCATTCTCGGCAAGGGACGCAAAGAACGGCAAGTGCCGCTGCTGCCTATCGTGGCGCGGGCGGTGGCGGATTATCTGGCGGCGTCGCCCTATCATCTGGCGCGGTTCCAGCGTCCGCCTGGGTTTCCGCTGTTTGTAGGCTTGCGCGGGAAACGCCTGCAGGCGGCGGTGTTTCAGCGCACGTTGCAGCACTTGCGGCGCAGCTATGGCCTGCCCGAAAGCCTGACGCCGCATGCCCTACGCCATGCGTTCGCCACGCATTTGCTGAGCCGTGGCGCGGAGCTGCGCGATATTCAGGAGCTACTGGGGCATGAGAGCCTCTCGACCACGCAGCGCTACACGCATGTGGATACGGCGCGGTTGCTCGCGGCCTATAACGCCGCCCATCCGGGAGCGCAGGGATGAAGCGCCTTCGCCATTTCGGACTGCTCTGTTATCGTGCGGGGGATAATCTCGTGCATAATTATGGGC
>CAZUOS010000061.1:0-1944 GCA_964621415.1 uncultured Azospirillum sp. | reverse complement strand
CATTTCGGACTGCTCTGTTATCGTGCGGGGGATAATCTCGTGCATAATTATGGGCTGGAAGTGGCGGGGTATCTCACCTTTCTCGAGCTACTGGCGCTGTTTCCCTATCTGCTGCTCATGGTCTCGACCCTTGGGATTTTTGGCCAGGGCGAGACGGGCCGCGAGGTGATTAACTGGCTGATTGCGCATGTGCCTTCGGACGCGGTGGCGACGCTGCGTCCGCGCATCGAGGAAATCGTCAGCGGCCCGCCGCAAGGGTTGCTCACCTTTGCGATTCTCGGCGCGATCTGGACTTCGTCCTCGGCGGTGGAGGCGGTGCGCGGGGTGCTGAACCGCGCCTATCACGTGCATAAGCCTCCTGCGTATCTCGCGCGGCGGCTCACCTCGATGGCGCAGGTGCTGATGCTGACCCTGCTGCTGCTGGTGGTGACGCTGCTGGTGGTGCTGCTCCCCGCCGTTTGGGCCGCGATCACGCATTTTACCGGCCTTGCGCTGCCAACGGCGGTGTCGCACGGGTTGGCGGTATTTTATAAGCCTTTGGCGGCGCTCGGGCTATTTACGGTGGTGGCGGCGTTTTATTACGTGCTGCCCAATATCCGCCAGGAGTTTATGGCGGTGGCGCCGGGTGCGCTGCTGGTGGTGGTGCTGTGGGTGGGCGGTGCGTCGCTCGTGGGGGTGTATCTGCATCATGTCAGCAACGTGACGCTGATCTATGGCTCGCTTTCCGGCTTCATCGCCACGCTGGTGTCGTTCTATGTGCTGAACCTTATTTTCATCTATGGCGCGGAGTTCAACCACGAGCGGTTGGTGATGCTGGGCAAGCGCATTGTGGAGCGGGTGCGGTAGATCGTGTGCTCAGTCAGGGCGAATGTGACGAGACGATCTAATCAGGTTTTGTCCAATCCGCGAGATGGAGGCCCTTTACGCGTGTGAAGCTCTGATCGTTGGTGATGAGCAGGGCGCCGAGCGATAACGCGTGAGCGGCGATCAGCAGATCCATGGCGTCGAGCGGGGTTCCGGCCTTACGAAGCTCAGCGCGGAGGCGGCCATAGCATTCGGCGGCGTCACTATCCCAAGGCAGAGACTCTACGCGGCGCAGAAAATTCGTCACATCGTAGGCAAGGCCTTTGGCTGCGGGGTTCAGCGCGACCCCGTAACGCAGCTCGGCTTCGGTAATGGCAGAAATGCATAGCCGGGGAAGGGGCGCGCGCTGGAGCCAGGCATTTAGGGTTGGGCTTTGGCCGCGAATGGCAAAGCTTGCGATGTTGGTGTCGAGCAGAATGATCGCGGGGAAAGCCATCAGAAAAGTGAACGCTCGCGCGGAGGCTGGGGTTCACGATCGAGAAGAAAGCAGGCATTCTCCTCGCGGTGGGTGGCAACGGAATCGAAGAAATCGCCCCAATCCGTCGGGCGCTGCGAGAGGATGACGTTACCGGTTTTCGCGTCGCGCTGGATATAAACTTCTGCGGCGTCGAAACGATAGGCGGCGGGCAGGCGTACGGCCTGACTCCGTCCATTCCAGAAGATTTTGGCAGTATCGGTCATCGCGGGCCTCGTGGTATATTCTATAGTATATACCATGAAATGGGCCAGCAATCAAGCCGCGAACTCGCCTTCGACCAGGCAGCGGTCGAGGATCAGGCTCATGACTTCGCCGAGGAAATGGAGCAGATCGCCGCCCTGATGGGGGTGGAAGCGCTCGGCATGGCGAACGCCGAAGGCGAGGATGGCCGGGCGGCGGATGGTGGGAAGCTCGAGCCGCACGAAGGCCGCCGAGCGCACGAGGCTCGAGCAGTCGGCAAAGACCATTTCAAAGCCAATGGGGGGCTCGCCCTGCGTGTCGGCGATGAGCCGGACGGATTCGCCGAGCAGCGCGGCGTTGCTGGTGCCGGGGGGGACAAAGCAGATGCCGGAATAATTATCCTCGTGGTAGTAGGTCTCGGT
>CAZUOS010000060.1:5471-7225 GCA_964621415.1 uncultured Azospirillum sp. | reverse complement strand
CCTGCGCAAGGAAAAAGTGCCGGTCACGGTGTTCCTCACCTCGGGCGTCAAGCTGCAGGGCAACATCTCCGGCTTCGATAATTTCTGCGTAGTGCTGCGTCGCAGCCCGCAAGTGCAGCTGGTCTATAAACACGCGATTGCCACCATCGTACCGGCCACGAACATCAGCCTCTATAAAGGCGAGGACGAGGGCGAGACCGCATCGGCAGAAGCGCCACAGGCATAAGCTTTCCGCAGCTCCATGGCGCTCCGGCGCTTGCTAAAACTGCTGCCGTGCCCTAGTGGCAAGGCATGCGTGCTGCGTGCTCATCATTTACTGCCCCGCCGAAGGATTGCGACCGCTGTCCGCGGCTGGTGGCGTTCCGCGAGCAGAATAGGGGGCTTCACCCCCATTTTTATAACGGTGCCGTGCCACCCTTTGGCACGCTTGCGGCGCAGCTATTGGTGGTGGGGCTGGCTCCGGGCCTGAAGGGGGCCAACGCCAGCGGGCGACCATTCACGGGCGATTATGCGGGCGAGGTGCTTTACCGGGCGCTCGCCACCCATGGGCTGGCGACCGGCAGCTATGGCGCACGGGCGGATGATGGCTTCCAGCTGGTCGAGACGCGCATTACCAATGCGGTGCGCTGCGTGCCGCCTGAAAATAAGCCAACCCCAGCCGAGGAAAAAGCCTGCCTGCCGTTTCTGGTGGATGAAATTGCCGCCATGCCGAACCTGAAAGTGATTCTCTCGCTGGGGCTCACCTCGCACCAGGCAGTGCTGCGCACCCTCGGCCTAAAGGTGAAAGACTATCGCTTTGCCCACGGGGCGGTGCACCCGCTGCCCAATGGGTGCGTGCTGGCCGATAGCTATCATACCTCGCGCTACAATATCAGCACGGGAAGGCTCACTCAGGCGATGTTCGACGTGGTGATAAAAAACATCTCAGAATCATATTTATACAATATAAAACAAAGCAATAATAAGGCAACTTAATGTCATGCTCAGCCTTATCCAACATGAAGTAATGTTTTACTTTAAGAATAAGCAAGAAGCTATTTATATATATAGCTTTTTCATATCAATATTTTTGCTTTCACCTTTTACCTTAACTTCAGGTTCAATAGAACTTCAATCACTTGCACCGATTTCTTTATGGATTGCATTAGCAACCGGCGTGGCGCTGGGCGGGCAGGGGCTATTCACCCGCGAACATAGGGACGGGCGACTGGAATATCTGCAATTGCTGCCCACGGGACTAGAGTGGCTGGTGCTGGCAAAATGGCTGGTGTTTTATGGCTTTCTGCTGGTGCCGCTGCTGCTGAGCCTGCCGGTGGCGGGGCTGCTGTTTCAGCTATCGCTGCCGACGCTGCTGCGCGATGCGATTGGGCTATCGGCAGGGCTGGCGGCGCTCAGTGCGCTGGTGGCGCTGGTCGGGGCCGTAACCAGCGGCATGGAAAAAGCGGGCGCGATTCTGAGCCTGATTAGCGTGCCGATCAGCGTGCCGATCCTGATTTTTGGCGCAGCATATTGCCGTGATGGATCGAGCCTTTGGCAGCCAAATCTCATGTTCTTGTTGGGCTTAACACTGCTGCTGCTGCCAGCGATGTGCATCGCGGGTGCCTACAGCATCCGCGCCGGAAACTAGCGTTATAGAGGCCGTTGGCCCGCATATTTCATGCATTAGTATCGCAAGGGGATTTAGCAAAAACCAAAGAAGCGCCTAATAAAAACCATGATTCGTTAGTTGTATAATATGTATTATGGAAAATAAT
>CAZUOS010000060.1:0-5371 GCA_964621415.1 uncultured Azospirillum sp. | reverse complement strand
ACAAAATGCAGCGTTTTGAAGCTATCGAAGTTATCGAACACCGATTTAGTGAGCTGATAAACCGCTTCATCATCCGCCGCGGCGGTGGTGACCAGAGTGGCTTTCACGCCGAAGGTGGGCACGTTTTGCGGGTTACCCTGATACATGCCGCCGGGGATCGCCGTGTGCGAATAGAACGGGTTACGCTCGAGCAGTGTGTCGATATCCTTACCTTCGACCGGAATCAGCTTGGCGCCGCAATTGCTGGTGACTTCCTGAATCAGCCCGTTTGGGTGACCCGCCGCGAACACCATCGCATCCAGCTTACCTTCGCAGAGCTCTTTCACGGCATCGGTCGGCTTCAATTCGGCGGCGGTGGCAAAGCTGCGCTTACTCCAGCCTTTCACGTCCATCAGCGATTGCATGATATCGTGCATGCCCGAGCCCTCATCCCCGATATTGACGCGCTTACCCTTCAGGTCGGAAAACTTTTTAATCCCACTATTTTTGGCAGCAGCAACGGTAAACATCTCACTATGAAGGGAAAATACTGAACGCAGGTCGTTGAATGGAGGTCCATCCGAGAAGACGCCTTCGCCGCGATAGGCGTTATATTGCCAGTCCGACTGGACAATACCGAAGGTGATTTCGCCATCCTTCAAGGCACGCAGGTTGTAGATCGAGCCACCCGTCGATTCCACAAAGCAGCGAATGCCATGATCCGCCCGGCCACGGTTGATGAGGCGGCAAATCGCCCCCCCGGCCGGATAATACACACCGGTTACAGAACCGGTGCCAATGGTGATAATATTATCCTGCGCGAAGGTGGGCGCAGCCATAACCAACGACGCCATCAGCGCCATAAGGGGACGAAACTTCAGCATAACAGGCCTCATCGGCTTAGTAGAGACGGCTCATGTAATCGGTCCAGAACCGTTCGAGATTGTGCATGGATTTGTTGGTTTCCACCAGGAAGGTCAGCCCCGGGCTGCGTTTATCCAGCTCGGTGACGTTACGCTCGATCAGTGCGTCCATTTTCTCGACCAGTGCCAGCCCTTTTTCCGACAGGCGCACACGGGTGGAGCGCTTATCGTGCGGGGCTTTTTCCTGAATGAGATAGCCGGACTGCACCAGATGCTTGACGTTATAGGAAACGTTGGTGCCGAGATAATAGCCACGGTTGGTCAGCTCGCCCACGGTGAGCTGGTCTTGCCCGATGTTATAGAGGATCAGCGTCTGCACGTTGTTGATGTCCTCGACTTTCAGACGGTCGAGCTCGCTTTTCACCACGTCGAGGAAGCGGCGGTGCAAGCGCTCAATCAGAAGAATGGTTTCGAGGTAAATCTGCTTCATAGCTACTCCCAAGACGAAAGATCAGAATGTTCTGGCACAGGAAAACCAATTAATCAAGTAGTGCGGGATCGGATGTGAGTAGTACGGTCACGGTCGTCCCCTGCTTTGGCACACTCTCGATTTTCAGCTTGCCGTGATGCAGCTCCACCAAGCGCTTGGTGAGCGGCAGGCCGATCCCTGCCCCGTCGAACTTACGGTTGAGGCCCGCATCTGCTTGGGTGAAGGCGGAATAGACCTTGCGGATATGTTCTTCGGTCATGCCGATGCCGTGATCCTCGACCGTGAGGAAGAAGAAATGCACCCCTTGCCGCCCTGCCTCGGCCCGCGCGCGGATGGTGACGTCACTCCCCTCCCCTGAAAACTTGATCGCGTTCGAGAGCAGGTTGAGGAGGATTTGCACCAGCCGCACAGGGTCGGCAACAATTTTGGGCAAGCGCTCGGGGATGTCGGTATAGATGCTGATCTGGCGCTCCTGCGCTTGGGCGGAGATAATCCGCAGCGCCTTATCGATCACCTTCTGCAGGCTGATTTGCGTGAACACCACGCTGAGCTTGCCGGTTTCGGCCTTGCTGAGGTCTAGGATATCGTTAATCACATCGAGCAAATGCTTGCCCGAGGCCTGAATGTCGCGCACATATTCGGCGTATTTTTCGTTCCCGAGCGGGCCGAGGGGCTGGTCGCCCAGAATGGCCGAAAAGCCGATGATGGCGTTGAGCGGTGTGCGCAGCTCGTGGCTGACATTCGCCAGAAACTGCGATTTCGCGCGGTTCGCGCTCTCGGCCGCGTGGCGGGCGCGCTCCAGCTCCGTGCTTTTGCGCGAGAGGCGCGAGTCCCGATCCTCGATCTCCTTCAGCATGGCATTGAAGGAATCGGTTAAGGAAACGATTTCGTAGGGCGCATCGCTCAGGCCGCTATCCACCACCCGCAAGGTATAATCCTTATAGAGCGAAACACGCTGCGCCGTGGCGCTGATCTGGCGCATGGGGCGCATCAGCAGCCGTTGCAGGCGCGTGCCAAAATACCAGCACAGCAGCGCCAGCAGAAACGTAACCAGCAGCGCAAACGCATAGCCGCGCGCCAGGTTTTCGAGGAAGGACAGCTGATTATAAAGTGTCAGGATCCCCGCGATGGCGAGTGTCTCCACCAGCGTGAACGCCAGGCAGAGGAGCAGAACATAGCGTCGATAAAGCTGCGAAATCGAAAGCACCATGAGGTAATGCTATCGGATCTCGGGCAAAAAATCACCAGACGAAATGTAAAAATTACGCCGATTAATGACGTTTCCCCGTGGGGTAGTTGTATTCCAGCTTCTCTTTGCTGGGCACTTTCTCTTGCAGCTTGTGCCAAAACTCGGGCCCCAGGCTATCGCCGCCTGATTTTTCCTCCTTCAGCGGTGCTGGCGCACTGACTGGTGCGGCAGCGGGAGCCGTAGGCGCGCTTGCCGGAGCTGTGGCCGGGGGCGAAGGATCGGGGTCGCCCACATGCCTGAAGGGCGAGCTGGCAGGCGCACTGCCTGCAGCCGCCGGTTCATCTGCCGCTGGCTCGCCCCCTGGCGTGGGTGCAGCACCCGACACCGCAGCCCCCTGCCCTTGCCCATTACTGCCGCCAAACAGCCACGGCAGCAGGCCTTCGCTGCTGCCCGAGCTATTCGGGATCGCCGCCACCGGCACCCCTTCCAGCGCATGCAGCATATAATCGTGCCAGATGGTGGTGGGTACCGAGCCGCCCGTCACGCGCTTCATGGATTTGTTGTCGTCGTTCCCAACCCAAACCCCGGTGACAAGCTGCGGCACGAAACCGATAAACCACGCATCCTTATAGTCCTGACTGGTGCCGGTTTTACCCGCCACCTGCCGCCCCGGCAGCGCCGCCTTCGACCCCGTGCCGCGTGTCGCCACATCCATCAGCATGTAGTTCATCATCTCGACCGCGCCTTTGGCGAGCGCCGCGCCGCCTTCCGGTGCTTCGTGCTGGAAGATCTCCTTACCTGCCCGCGTGCGCACTTTCACCACACCATAGGGCACCACCGGCATCCCCTGATTCGGCAAATGCGCATAGGCCCCGGTCATCTCGAGCAGCGTCGCCTCCACCGCGCCAAGCGCGATTGAGGGATGGCTCGGGATATTCGGCACGCCGAGGCGCATCGCCATATCCGCCACGCGGCTAACGCCTGCATACTGGCTCAAGCGCACCGAAACGGTGTTGAGCGAGTAGCGGATCGCCTCCACCATCGGGATTTCGCCACGGTAGCCCTTATTCTCGAAATTATCCGGCGACCAGCTCTTGTTGCCCACTTGCAGGGTAATCGGCGCGTCCTCCACGGTCGAAAGCGGCGTTAGCCCCGCCTCAAGCGCCGAGAGATACACAAACAGTTTGAACACCGACCCCGGCTGACGATGCGCTTGCGTCGCGCGGTTATACTGGCTTTCGGCATAGCTGGTGCCGCCCACCATTGCCACCACCGCCCCATCCGGCCGCATGCTGACGAGTGCCCCCTGGCTGATATTTTTCTTCGGCCCCTCGGTGCTGATGACGTTCTGCAACGTATCCTGCGCCAGCGCCTGTAGCTTGGGGTCGAGCGTGGTGGTGACAATCAAATCCTGATCGACCTGGCCGATCGTCTCCGGCAGCGTATCCACAATCCAATCGGTGAAATAACGTACATCGCCGCCATTGCCCGCGTGCGAGGGCGATTTCACATAGGTGGCGAGCGCCGCGTCGGCCTCCTTCTGCTTCAAATAGCCCGCATCCACCATGTTCAGCAGCACCTGATGCAGTCGCCCTTGTGCCTTCTCGCTGTTCGAGGCCGGGGAATAGCGCGACGGCGCCTTGAGCAGCCCGGCAAGCAGCGCCGATTCCTGCAGATTCAGCTCCGACGCGCTTTTGCTGAAATAGCGATGCGCCGCCGCATCCACCCCAAACGTCCCCGCGCCGAGATAAACCCGGTTCAGGTAAATCGCCATAATCTCTTTTTTGCTGAAGCGCGCCTCGAGCCAGAAGGCCAGCATCACCTCCTGCAATTTCCGCTTGAGCGTGCGCTCCGGCGTCAGGAACACGTTCTTCGCCACTTGCTGCGTCACGGTCGAGCCACCCTGCACCATGTGGCCGCGCACCAGGTTCGTCACCATCGCCCGCGCGATGCCGAAGAAATCCACCCCATGATGCTCGAAAAACCGCCGATCCTCGGTCGCCATCACCGCTTGCACCAGCGTTTTGGGAATCTGGTCGTAGGGCACGTATTGGCCATACACATCGCCGTAATTGGCGAGCACGTGGCCATCCACCGTCTCGACCGTAATCCCCTGCTGCTTCTTAATGGTGTTGAGCGCGCCGATATCCGGCAGTTGCGAGGCGAGATAGACCAGCGCAATCCCGCCGATGATGGCGAACGCCCCAAACAGCCGCGCCAGCGCAAAATAAAGCGCCCGACGCGAGCCACCACCACTCCCTTTGCTGCCGCTACCACCGCCGCCTTTTTTGCCACCGCCCCCGCTGCGCCGCCGATCCGACTTCAGCGGACGCGCCGATTGCCGCCGGGGCGCCTGCCGCCGCTCGCGCGGAGCGCGGGGAGATTCCTCGCTCTCCATATTCGCCGCAGATGCGCGCCCACGCCCCGTGTTCCCGGTGGTTTTTCCACGCGGAGCCGCCCGGCGTGTCGTTTTGGAGGGGGTTTTTTCGTTCATAATCCGGCGCGTCTGGTTAGAATCAGCTTCCCCCGCTCCCGCAGAGGCGCGACCGTCGATAGCATTCTTTTCATCTGCTTCCAACGAATTATCGAAGCAGCGCTCCGATAGTGTCATCCCATGAGGGGCAATCAGGGCGAGCCTATGCCTCGCCCACGCCACACAGCACTTCGGCCACTTCCGGGTGGCTGAGGAACCGGGCGGGGCTGGCCGTGCGCCCATACGCACCAGATTGATACACCACCACCAGATCACCGACCGCAGCGGGAGCCAGCGCCATTTTATCGGCCAGCAGATCGAGCGGCGTGCAAAGCGGCCCCACCACTGAAACCACCTCGCGCGCGGTCTCCTGCATG
>CAZUOS010000059.1:0-7393 GCA_964621415.1 uncultured Azospirillum sp. | reverse complement strand
GGCAGAAAATCCACCACATATTCCGCGCCGCGATACAGCTCGGTATGGCCCTTCTGGCGGCCAAACCCGCGCGCCTCGGTGACGGTGATGCCCGCAAGCCCAATCTCCTGCAACGCTTCCTTCACGTCGTCGAGCTTAAACGGTTTGATGATGGCTTCGATCTTTTTCATAGTGCGCCCAATGAGAGGCACGCGACGCTGCAACAGCAGTGCCAAATGGCGATGCCTTGTTTATCAGATGGATAGCGATGGATGACTATTTCCAGAGTGATCGTATTTTAGGCTGTCTGTCTATTTTTTAAGCATGCCGCTTGGTTTTGTGACTATACCGATTCCCGTGAGTGGATGTACGCGAGCGTCATTGCAAGCGGAGCGACACAATCCAGCGAATATGTTTTTGCTTGGCTGGATTGCATCGCTCCGCTCGCAATGACGCTCGTTTATACTCCCCCACCAACGACATATTCTACCACGTCCGATAGCCAAACAGTTGCGCAAACCGTGCGGCGTTGGCGGTAGAGAGACGCACCTGGTATTCGGCGGAGCGGTCGTTTTCTGTGTGGCTCATCACCTGCCCGTGGGCATAGAGCCAGGCGATGGCGCGCCCATCCGCATGAGGAAGGTGATAGCGATAGGTTGCAAGCAGCTCCGCCGCCAGCACGGTATCGAGCCGCGCGAGCAGCGCCTCGCACCCTTCGCCCGTTCGCGCGGAAAGCGCCACAACCCCCTCGGGCGCGAGGTAAGGCATCTCCTCGTGCTCGGCGCTCCATTGGTCGATTTTGTTATGCACTTCGAGGAGGTGGTCGAGCGGGGCATCCTTACCAAACAGGCCCGCGAGCACGCCCATCACATCGGCGGCCTGGGCGGCGCTGTCCTCGTGCGCAATGTCGCGCACATGGAGGAGAATATCGGCCGAAAGCACTTCCTCGAGCGTCGCCCGGAACGCCGCGATCAGCTCCGTCGGCAAATTGCTGATGAACCCCACCGTGTCGCTCATCAGCACCTTGAGGCCGCTGGGTAGCACGGCCTCGCGGATGGTGGGATCGAGCGTCGCAAACAGCATGTCCTCGGCCACCACATCGGCGCGGGTGAGGCGGTTAAACAGCGTGGATTTGCCTGCGTTGGTATAGCCGACGAGCGCGATCAGCGGATAGGGCACCTCGCGGCGGCTGCTGCGATGCAGGGTGCGGGTGCGCACCACCTCGGCCAGTTGACGCTTGATTTTGAGGATGCGCTCGCCGATCATCCGCCGGTCCAGCTCGATCTGTGATTCGCCGGGGCCGCCGAGGAAGCCAAACCCGCCGCGCTGACGCTCGAGGTGCGTCCAGCTGCGCACCAGGCGCGATTTCTGATAGGTGAGCGAGGCCAGCTCCACTTGCAGCTTCCCCTCGGCGGTGCGGGCACGGGCACCAAAAATCTCGAGGATCAGCGCCGTGCGATCGAGCACTTTGCAGTTCCAGGCTTTCTCGAGGTTGCGCTGCTGAATGGGCGAAAGCGCGCCATCCACAATGGCCAGCGCAATTTCCTCCGCCTCGATAATCGCCGCCAGCTCCTCCACCTTCCCCTTGCCGAGATAGGTCGCGGGTGTCACCCGTTGCAGCTTGGCAATCGCCGCGTGGCGCACCTCGAGCTGAATCGCCTGCGCGAGGCCCACCGCCTCCTCGAGCGCGGCATGCAACGAACGCTCGGATTTTTCCTGAGAGGTGAGAATGGGGTGAATGACAAGGGTGGGGGTCATGGGAACACTTAATCGACAATCTCTAACTTGCTCTGACCGCCATATGTCACGTTGTTTTTCTTAACGAACTCTTCCAATACCCGTTTCAACCCATTCGTCTGCTCTGGTGGAGCCAGAAATATGAACAGGATATTCGGTGCCAACCGAACCCTTAGCACAGGAAGGCTAGCCTGATATTCGGCTCGTCCGTAAAGTGCCGCCCTTACGTCGCGAGCCTTTTTTATGGGGCAGCATTGACGCGCAAATTGAATAGCAACAACAATTTTTCCCTTTTGATAATAAGCAACAGCTTCATCATAGCGGCTGTATTTAGAAAGCCTCTTACCAGTTGCGGATTTCACTTCAAAGCCATTATCCGGATCGAGAAAAACTATACCGGCTTGCGATAGTGCTTCAAGCCCACGGTTATGCCACCCACTCCGATCAACACGAGAAACTTCCTCGGCAAAATAGAGCGTATCTTTCGACAGAATCTCATCTTTGTTCATATTCTTGAGATTCCGCTCCGCAGGATCGTTAAATTTTTTGATGCGATTCCATAAATCCTGATCCAGAGACGCCCATGCACCATTTTTGAGATGATGTCGCTTGTTACCATGCTCTTCGTTTTTCGGAGGGTCGACCTTGGCTGGATCAGTAAGATACCAGTTAACCCCGAGACAAAGCCCTAACTCTCTTCGCAAATAGCGCAAAAGGGCATACTTCACAAAATCGTGAGAGTCGCCCAAGTACCTTTCTTGCATGGCTGCACCCCATCAAAACGGATTGTCTTTCGTGGCCCAGCTTTCGCCGGGGTGGCCGAAGCCTCGCTAAGGGATACACGAAACCTTCAAGCCACCCAACCCAAAAAACTTTCCCCCTACCCTTGACATCCCCACCCCACCGACTTACATGCCCCCACGCTTCCCGTGAAAGGCTAGGAAAATGCTGGCTTCGCGCAGGCGATAGCGGGATACTGAACAACCAAAATATCAACCGGAGGAACCTATGACATCGATTCGTCCCCTGCATGACCGCATTATCGCGCGTCGTCTGGATGCTGAGCAAAAAACCGCTGGCGGGATTATTATCCCGGATACGGCCACCGAAAAACCCATTCAGGCGGAAGTGCTGGCCGTTGGCCCAGGCGCGCGCGACGACGCGGGCAAGCTGATCCCGATGGATGTGAAAGTGGGCGATGTTGTCCTCTTCACCAAATGGGGTGGCACCGAAGTGAAGATCGACGGCGAAGACCTGCTCGTACTGAAAGAGAGCGATGTGCTGGGCGTTGTTGAAAAAGGCGCTTCGAAGAAGAAAGCCGCATAAATCAGAGTGGTTCGTGGTTCGGGGTTCGTGATTCGTGCGGCCCCTTCCACGAACCACGAATCACTAACCACGAATCACTAGGAGTAAACCATGGCTAAACAAATCCGTTTCGGCACCAGCGCGCGCGATCAGATCCTGATCGGGGCGAATGTTCTGGCCGATGCTGTTAAAGTCACCCTCGGGCCGAAAGGTCGCAACGTGGTGATCGAGAAATCCTACGGCGCACCGCGCATCACCAAAGACGGCGTGAGCGTGGCGAAAGAAATCTCGCTTTCCAACAAGTTCCAGAACATGGGCGCGCAAATGCTGCGCGAAGTAGCGAGCAAAACCAACGACCTCGCGGGCGATGGCACCACCACCGCTACCGTGCTGGCGCAAGCGATTGTTACTGAAGGTAGCAAAGCGGTTGCTGCGGGCCTGAACCCGATGGACCTCAAGCGCGGGATCGACAAAGCCGTGAACGCGGTGGTTGAGAGCGTGAAGAAAGTATCGAAGCCGATTAAATCGCACGAAGAAATCGCGCAAGTGGGCACCATTTCCGCAAACGGCGACAAAACCATCGGCGACAAAATTGCCGAAGCGATGGAAAAAGTGGGCAAAGAAGGCGTCATCACCGTGGAAGAAGCCAAAGGCTTCGACTTCGAGATGGACGTGGTGGAAGGCATGAACTTCGACCGTGGCTACCTCAGCCCCTATTTCGTGACCAACGCCGAGAAAATGACCGTCGAGCTGGATAACCCGCTCGTTCTCATTTTCGAGAAAAAACTCAGCTCGTTGCAGCCGCTGCTGCCGGTGCTCGAGGCGGTGGTGCAATCGCAACGTCCGCTGCTTATCATTGCCGAAGATGTGGAAGGCGAAGCGCTGGCTACCCTCGTGGTGAACAAGCTGCGTGGCGGCCTGAAAGTGGCAGCCGTGAAAGCGCCGGGCTTTGGCGATCGTCGTAAGGCGATGCTTGAGGATATCGCGATCCTCACCAACGGTCAGGTCATCAGCGAGGACCTCGGGATCAAGCTCGAGAACGTGAACCTCAACATGCTCGGCAAAGCCAAAAAAGTCACCATCACCAAGGAAGACACGACGATTGTCGATGGTGCAGGCGATAAAAAAGGCATCGAAGCACGTTGCGCCCAAATCAAAGCGCAAATCGAAGAGACCAGCTCGGACTACGACAAAGAGAAACTGCAGGAACGCCTCGCGAAACTGAGCGGCGGCGTGGCAGTGCTCAAGGTCGGCGGTGCGACGGAAGTGGAAGTGAAAGAGCGCAAAGACCGTGTGGACGATGCGCTGCACGCCACCCGCGCAGCCGTTGAGGAAGGCATTGTCCCGGGCGGCGGTGTCACCCTGCTTTACGCAAGCCGTGCCCTCGACAAGCTGAAAGCCAGCAACGACGACGAGCGTGCCGGGATCAACATCATCAAGCGCGCGCTGCAATCGCCGATCCGTCAGATCGTTGAGAACGCAGGGCTGGATGGGGCCGTGGTCGCGGGCAAGCTGCTCGAAAGCCAAGACACCAACTATGGCTTCGACGCGCAAACGCTTGAGTACACCGACATGATCAAAGCCGGGATCATTGACCCGACGAAAGTCGTGCGGTGCGCCCTGCAGGATGCGGCCAGCGTCGCCGGCCTGATGATCACCACCGAAGCCCTCGTGGCCGACGAACCGGAAGACAAAAAAGCCGCCATGGGCGGTGCTGCCGGTGGTATGGGCGGCATGGGTGGTATGGGTGGCATGGGCGATATGGACTTCTAGTCCGCTCGGGGCTGGGGTGGTTGGGTGAAAGCCCGCCCCCCTGCCCTACGCCTCCTCTCACATCAAGGCGGAGCTATTTAGCTCCGCCTTTTTTGTTGGTGGCTTGGGGCTATTGTCACGCAACTGTCATGGTTTTGTCATCCGCTTGTCATTAAAGGGGGGTAAATGCGGCGAGCTTGAATAATTAATGAGAAGCATTGCCATGGCCGCTCCAAACAAAATGACTGCCCCTCCTCACCTCGCGCTTGTGGATGTGGATGACTTTGAAAAACGACTCAGAGAATCCTGTAACAATGAAATGTTTGGATCTAAGGTGATCGTTGCCTCAGGCGTTGCTACCGCCGGAGTCTTAGCAATGGCACTATTTAAATCCCCTAGTCCTCTGCTAGCAGCCAGCGCAGCGGGAGTGATGTTAACCACAAAGGTTGAAAAGGAATGTGTTTATAGTGGCCTACAAGCGATGTTTAAGGCCAAGAAGAATGCATACATCCCTTCAAGATGAGACCTCTCTGCATCAGTCTCGAGATAGACATCTGTTAAGCTCAGATTTGAGGATGCGACACACCCCTCGCTGAGGCACCATAATCCGTCGATATCCTGCGCGGTTAGTAGAAAATTGTCATCAAACCTTCACATAACTCGTTGGGGGGCTGTGCTAGATTCAAGGTGAGAGCCTCTGTTTGGCTGTCGCAAGGAATACATGGACACATCGCACAACATACCCGAACCGAATACGCAAGCCGTTGACGCTGCCCATGCGATCTCGCCATTGGCGCAGGAGAAAACCTATGGCGAGCGCCGCTATTCGCAGATATTTGATTGGGGATTGAATTACTGGCTGAACCTCACCGCTTCGGCGCTGTTTTCGCAATGGGCCGAGCACGGCACACGCCCGTTCAAGCTGTGGGGGATGAAAGAGGCCGTCACCCCCATGCAGATGCAGCACAACATCGCCAGTTTTGTGCGCGACCATGACCCCACCGTCAAAGGCTTTAAGCGCGAGATGATCGCCAAACACGGCGAAGTGGGGGCCGAAGAGTTTATCGCCAAGCGGATGATGGCGCGGGCACGGAGTATTACTCTGCTGCTCCCAGGTTTTCTCATTATGATTCCCTCGGTCTGGCTGGGCGCAAAAATCAAGCCCTGGTTCGTCGAGACGCTGAACCGCAAGCATTATGGCAAAGAGGCGATGGATGATCCGTCGCTCAAGGCGCGCCATGAGGCCATTCGGGCCGAAGCACGCCCCACGTTCAGCGGCGCACTGGTAGCGCGGTTACTCACCATGTTTGTCGCTCAAACCGCCGCGCAGACCATCGGCAGCGAAGATAATCACCTGAACAAGCTGGGCGAGAAGTTTAACGTTACGGCGCTGAAGGAGTTTAAGGGTGTTGACCCGCTGACTGAATCCATCGGCACCAAGGTGGGTGGTGCCTTGCCGCTGCGCCTTCGCGAGGGGTATAACCGCCTTTCCCGCCGCTGGGGCTTCGACTGGTCGGCCGACCAGCGCGCTGCCGGAATGGCGAAAGGAGCCTATCATTTAGCGACGGAGAATATCGGCCGCTTCATTGCCGCAGATACGGTATATACCGCCGTCACGGCCAGCACCATTGGGCCTTTCACCAAGCTGCTGCGCTATGTGCCGGGCATGAGCTATAAACCGAAGGTTCCCGAAGGCAGTGCCGAGTTCGAGGGCGATCGCATTAAGGTCCCGGCGAATCGCTATGTTTCGCCCGCCGAAGGAATGGCCGGCACGGAAAAATATCCCCCGCAGGCTCGCCACCCATCGCCGCGCGACGCCGAGGAAAAACCCGCCACGCGAGTGCATCACGTAAGCGAGCATGAGGCCCCCGAACGACTGGAGGCTCAGCGCGCGTGAGTGAGCATCCTACAGAAATCATCTCCCCCAGCGCCCCCGCGCCGCAAGACGTCAGCGACCCCTCGCAGACAGCCCATGCGCACGCCCCGATAAAGCGCATCAAAACCAAGGGCGAGCGCCGGTTCGACCTCTACACCTATGGGGGCTATGCGCTGCTCGGGAACGAGGCGACGTCGCTCGGGATCAACAAGGCAGTTGAACATCCACCGCTGAAGGGGCCTTACGAAAAATTCGTCCGCCTTTTTACCCAGCTCGAGGGCAAACCGGGCGTGCCACGCTACATCACCAGCGGGCGGATGCCGGCAGTGCTGCTCGCCTGCGTCGGCGGCATGTTCATGGTGCCGTTTATCAAGTATAACGAGGATCATAAGGGCGAAATCGTGCGCCGCTACGACCACGCGATTTACGGCCCCGATGCCGACCGGGACCCCGCCATCGCCGCCGCACACGCCGAAATGGATGATGCCCCGAAGCAAAGCTGGGGATCGCTGTGGAAAGGCCGCGCCGTGACGGTGCTCGCCGCGCTCGGGGTGGATTCGCTGGTGGGCTGGAGAGGCGCCCCCAGTGTGGAGCTGCTGAAAAATCGCCCCATCCTCAGCCGTTTTTCGAGTATGGATCACCTTGCGGAGCAGGTCTCGCACGGGGTACTGAAGCTGTTTAAAACCACCGAGAAAGCGCGCCCCCTCGCCAGCGAATTGCTGAAAACAGGTAGCTGGCTGCTGA
>CAZUOS010000058.1:4271-7448 GCA_964621415.1 uncultured Azospirillum sp. | reverse complement strand
TACGGAGCTTTATAACACATCACACTAGCTTGCGCGAGTTATGCAATGGTCTCATAGTAATTTTGGGCCAGTGAGTTTTGATTGGGGAAGGTTTTAGGCTATCTTCATGACCCTCCTCGCCCGCACCCCTTACACCCCACCCGCCTTCGCGCAGATGGAGGCGTGGAAGGCGCTGATGCTGGGAACGACGGAAGATAGTTATGCTAAGATGGTGGAGGGGCTCGCGGCGGTGACGGATGTCGCTGTTTCCGCCATCACCTATGAAAGTGATGGGCTAAAGATCACCGGTGTGGAGGTGCTACCCGCGCCTCTGCCACCTGAAAAAATGCCGCTGCTGATTTACAACCGCGGCGGCAGCGGCAATTTTGGCATGCTTAACGCCAGTCAGATTCGGTGGATGATGGCCGAACCCGCGCGTCAATGGAAGATGGGCGTGCTCGCCAGCAACTATCGCGGCAATGGCGGCAGCGAAGGGCGCGAGGAGTGGGGAGGCGCGGAATTGAACGACATCCTTGCGCTGATCGAGATTGGCAAAGCGCAGCCCTGGTGGGATGGCAAAAACATCTTCATGCTTGGTTGGTCACGCGGCGGGATGATGACGTATCTTTCCATCAAGCACGGGCTCCCGATCACTGCAGCGGCGGTGGGCGCGGGCGCGGCGGATATCGCCTATGGCAACCAGCTGCGGCCCGAGATGGAGAAAGTATGTGAGCGGTTCATTCCAAATTATGAAGAGAACCGCGAGCAAGCGCTGTCTGAGCGCTCAGCCGTGTGCTGGCCAGAAGCGATCGATGTGCCGACGCTTATTTTGCATGGTGACACGGACATGCGTGTGAATGTCGAGGAGGCGCGCCAGCTTTATGCCAAACTTTCTGCACTCGGCAAGCCAGCTAAATATGTTGAGTATGCGGGCGGTGATCATGGATTGTGGAATCACTACTATGCGTATATGGACGAAATCGCCCGCTGGTTTACTGAGCATCAGAAGCGTTAAAGCATGACTTCCCTCTCCCTCACCCCCTACACGCCACCGCCCTATGCGGAGATGATTGCGCATCGGCGCATGCCCGAGGGGGTGAGCGAGGCGGGCTATCAGGCGGGGGTGAAGCGGCTGCTGGCGGTCGAGGGCGTGCGGCGGTGGGACATGACCTATGACGTGGATGGCTTGCGGGTGACGGGGGCTTGTGTCGAGCCGGAATGGCGCGCGGGCGAGCGCGGGCCGCTTGTCATTTATAACCGTGGCGGCTCGGGCGAGTATGGCGCGTTATCGCCCGCGCAACTTTCCATCTATATGGTGCCATATGCCGAGCGTCTGCGTGCCGGGGTGCTGGCCTCGAACTATCGCGGCAATTTCGGCAGCGAAGGGGCGGAGGAGTTCGGCGGGGCGGATGTGAACGACGTGCTGGCGCTGGTGGCGCTGGGCAAGCAGCAGCCCTGGTGGGATGGCAAAAACATTTTTATGCTTGGTTGGTCGCGCGGGGGGATGATGACCTACCTCGCCATGAAGCACGGCCTGGTGCTGCAAGCGGCAGCGGTGGGGGCAGGGCTTTCCGACCTCACCAGCATCGCCGCGCAGCATGCCGATATGCACGCGCTTTATGCCCGCCGCGTGCCGGGCTATCCCGAGCATCGCGCGGTGGCGCTCGAGGCGCGCTCGGCCATTTGCTGGCCCGAGAAGCTCGCCGCGCCGCTGCTGCTGTTGCATGGCGATGCCGACCCACGCATCGATGTGGCAGACGCCCGCGCGCTCTATGCTGCGCTGGCCGATCTCGGACACGAGGTGCGCTACCGCGAATATCCCGGTGGCGACCATTACCTGATGCGCGAGCGCCAATCCGTGCAGGATGAAGTGGTGGCGTGGTTCAGTGCACACCGGCTCGCAGAAAATAGGCATTCCTAAGGTTCGTTAGCGTGAACGCTTCTGCCACCCCATGGCGAAGAAGCCATCCATGCCGTGGTGCGCGGCGGCATAATCCGGGCGAGTGCGCAGCACATGCGGCGCTATAAAATAATCCGCAGGAATGGCGGACGTGGGCGTGAGCGGCGTGGCATCGGCATGCGTTCCGGCAAACCAGTGCGCTTGGTCTTCGCCTTCTTCCGGCTCCAGCGAACAGGTGCAATAGACGAGCCTGCCGCCGGGTTTCAGCCAGCTCCAGGCGCGGGCGAGCAGGGCGCGTTGCAGGCTCGCCAGCTCGGTGATGTCGGCGGGCGTGAGGGTGGCGAGCACTTCCGGGTGGCGACGCCAGGTGCCGGTGGCGGTGCAGGGCGCGTCGAGCAATACCGCGTCGAACGGAGCGTCGGGCTGCCAGGTGAGCGCATCGGCCGTGACGATCTCGGCGGTAAGCTGCATCCGCGCCAGGTTTTCGCGCAGGCGGGCGAGCCGTGGGGCCGAGCGATCGAGCGCCGTGACGCTAGCCCCGGCGCGCGCCAGCTGCAAGGTTTTGCCGCCGGGTGCGGCGCAGGCATCGAGCACGTGTAAGCCCTGCACGTCGCCCAGCATGCGGACGGGGAAACTCGCCGCCCAATCCTGCACGAAAAACGCGCCTTCGGCGAAGCCGGGCAAATGCTCCACCGGCGGGTGATCCGCAGGCAAGCGGGTGATGGAGGCGTCGAGCGTTATCGCGCCTTCGCAAGCGGTGCTGCCGTTGAGATCGAGCGGTGGTCGTGTGGCCGCCACTTCGGCGATGCGGCGCACCGCGTCCTCGCCATACGCCTCGTACCAACGCGTGGCGAGCCAGTCCGGCACGTTGGCAATGGGGTGCGGCAAGGCAGGCCGCTCGCGCCCCACCCGTTGCAGCACGGCGTTGACCAGGCCAGTGAGGCCGCGATCCTTGCCGGATTTCAGCAGCCCCACGGTTTCGTGAATGGCCGCGTGGGCGGGCGTCTCGAGCAGCAGGAGCTGCGCCACGCCAAGGCGTAGCGCGTGGCTGACCGCCGCGCGCTTCGGTGGCAACGGCTTCGCGAGCATCGGCGCGAGGATGGCATCGATCTGGCCGCGATGGCGCAGCACGGTGAGGGCGAGCAATTCCGCGAACCGCTGATCCGGCGCGCTTTTGGGCAAGGGGATGCGCGCGCGGGCTTCGTCGAGCGTCAAACGTTGGTCGAGGACATGCTGTAGCAGGGAGAGCGCGGCGGCGCGGGCGGAAGGCTGGTTCATAGGTTGCTCATAGAGGGGCG
>CAZUOS010000058.1:0-4171 GCA_964621415.1 uncultured Azospirillum sp. | reverse complement strand
GAGGGATTGCAAGCAGCGGCAAAGCAGGCTAAGGGCAAGGGATGGAACGTTTTACCCCCGCCCCGCCGCCGCCTTCTCCCCGTGACGATACTGCTCCCGCGGCCGAAACTCCGGAGGCTATTTCCGCCCAAAAACCCACGCCACACCCCGAGCCGACACGCTATGGCGATTGGGAAATGCTGGGCAAGTGCGTGGATTTTTAGGGTATGGACTTGCATTTTGCGCAAGCGTAGGGAAAGTTGCTCGCATGGGCACCTCTAGTAACCGAAATTTTTTGGAGCAGATGCTAGAAGCGGTGAAGCAAAAAACCGCAGAATAGCAGCGCTATTTGAGGATTTTTTGCTTCACCGCGACGACGCAGATGCCCAAAAAATTCGGTTAATAGAGGTGCCCACATGAAAAAGACCTATGTTTCCTTCAACACGCTGCTGAAATCGGCGCTGGTGGTAACCAGCCCGGCGCTGATTGTGATGGGGCTGGATGCGTTTTTCGGCTCGCTGAGCGTAAGCCAAATGCTCTATGCCGATGTGGTGATTCTCGTGGCCACGGGCCTCCTGATTTATCCATTTTTGGCGAACATGTCGGGCCTCACGCATTATGTGAACGAGATCGCGCTCGATAAGCGCGTCGCCCCGCCGGACTTAAGCTTCCTCGGTTCCACCGCTGAACTTTCCGAAGCGCTGCGCCGCCTGCAAGCGAGCTGGGACGTGAAGAAAAAACAAATGGAAACCATCATCACCGAGCGCGAGATTCTGGTCGATACCCTGCCGGATATTCTCATCATGGTGAATGACGAGAAAAAGATCGTCCGCACCAATCGCGCCGCGCGGGCGATTTTCGGCCAGAATCTGGCGGGAAAATTACTCAAGGATGTGATCGCCAACCGCCAGCTGATGGATGCGCTCGCCTCGGTGATTCAGGACTTGCGCGGGCGCGAGATCGAGTTTCGTATCGAGGAGCCGGTGATCCGTGACTTCCTTGCGGTTATCGAGCGTTTCCCGGTGCCCACCACCGGCGGCATCTCGACGGTGATTACCATGAACGACATTACCGAGCTGAAATCGGTCGAGCAAATGCGGGCGGATTTCGTGGCGAACGCGAGCCACGAATTGCGTACACCGCTCGCCTCGATCAAAGGCTTTGTCGAGACACTGCTCGGCCCCGCGCGCGACGACGAACCGGCGCGCATCGAGTTCCTCAAAATCATGCTCGAGCAGGCCGACCGGATGCAGCAATTGATTGGCGATTTGCTGTCGCTCTCGAAGATCGAGATGAACGTGCATTCCGTGCCGACCGACCCGGTCGATCTCGCGGCCGTAGTGCGACGCGAGACGGAGAGCCTCAAGCGCATGGCTGATGGCAAAGACGTGCGGCTGGTGGTGAACCTGCACGACAATTTGCCACGCGTGAAGGGCGAAACGAACGAGCTGGCGCAGGTGGTACATAACCTCGTCAGCAATGCGATTAAATATGGCTATGCCGATTCGGACGTCACCATCACCGCCACCATCACCAGCGACCTGCCGGCGGATATCAACATGCGTAACCTCAGCCGCGTGGTCAGCCTCAGCGTGCGCGACCAGGGCGAGGGCATTGCCAAGCAGCATCTGCCACGGCTGATGGAGCGTTTCTACCGCGTCGATTCCGCCCGCACGCGGCAGATCGGCGGCACTGGCCTCGGCCTTGCGATTGTGAAGGGCATTGTGCAGCGCCACCGCGGGGCGATTGTGGTCGATTCTGTGGTGGGTGAAGGCACGTGCTTCACCGTGTATTTGCCGATAGCGGAGGGGTAGAAGATGATGGATCGCACGCCCATTGACCCATTTCACTTGCCGACGGCGGACGTAAAGCCCATCAGCCTTGGGGTGTTTCGCGCCGTGTGGGCGCTGCTCGTGATCCTATGCGTGGCGCTAGTCGTGGCCGTGGCGCTGGTGGCAGACCCCATGGGGCCCTATGAGGCAACGATCCTGCTGGTGATACTAACCAGCCCGCTTTGGGGCAATGCCACCTATGTTAGCTGTAAGCGTCTGCATGCGGGGGGAATCCGTCTGCGCGAGCTGGTGCTGATGCCGGTGGCGCTGGCGGTGATCATCGGCGCACCAATTTTGCTGGCAAATGCGTTGCTCGATGATTCTGAGCCCGTGAGCTACCGCACCACGATTCTCGACAAATATAGGGAAGTGAATAAAAACTCCGTGTCTTATTACGCGGTGGTGCCCTGCGTGGGCGATCGGCTGGTCACGCGGCTGGGGGTAGAGACATTGCCCTGGCCTGCATGCACGGTGCCGATCGAGGTGCCGAATGAGGAAGAATACGCATTGGTGGAGCCGGGAACGACCCTGGGCATCATCACCACGCACAAGGGCGCATTGGGGATTCCGTGGCTGGCGAGCAAACAGTTGGATCGGGGCACGCTGAAAAACGCGTTTATCGGGATCACGCGGCCAAGCGCACAGCGCGTGCATCACCCGGATTATCTGCAAGGCCTGGCCTATAATCAGGGCAAGGGTGTGGCGAAAGACGACGCGAAAGCGGTATTGTATTTCACCAAAGCCGCCGAGGCGGGCGACGCCGAAGGGCAATACTCCCTGGCCTATATGTATGCGAATGGGCAGGGTGGCCTGAAGCAGGATTGGGCCATGGCAAACCATTGGCTGGCGCTCGCGGCCGAGCAGGGGAACGCCCGCGCGATGGATGATCTCGGCGTTTCCTATGGCGACGGGCGCGGCATCGCGCAGGATTGGGTGCAGGCTTATATGTGGCTTAACCTGGCCGCGCGTCAGGGGCATGTGCAGGCCATCCAGGACCTCGACTATGCCAAAGCCCGCATGAGCGAGGCGCAGGTGGCGGAAGCCAAAGCCAAAGCCGAAGCCTGGCTCGCGGCGCATTAGGGGGCATTACGCTTCTGGCGCTTTACTCCGCCGCGAATCACCGCTAGAAGCCCTTCCATGCTGCAATGCAAAGCGATGCTGACGCGTATGCGCCGCCGTCCGGGAGAAGCCGCGGCGATGGGCGTGCTATGGGCCTCGGCAGGCTTCGCCCTGTTGGTGACGGGAGCCATTCTCTTCTCGGTGCTGCGCGAGGCGCTGCTGTTCTTCCAGCACGTGCCGATCACGGATTTTCTCTTCGGCACGGCCTGGAGCCCGCAAGTCGCCATGCGTGCCGATCAGGCCGGGGCAACCGGCGCTTTCGGCGTGTTGCCGCTGCTGGCGGGCACGTTTCTCATCACCCTGATTGCGCTTGCCGTCGCCCTGCCCATCGGGCTGATGAGCGCGATTTACCTCTCGGAATATGCCAAGCCCCGCCTGCGCGACCGCCTGAAGCCCATGCTCGAGGTGCTCGCCGGTATCCCAACCGTGGTCTATGGCTATTTCGCCGTGCGCAGTGTTGCTCCCTTGCTGCATCGGCTGGGCGAGGCAATCGGCCTGCCCATCGCTTCGGAAAGTGCGCTCGTCGCCGGGTTGGTGATGGGGGTGATGATTATTCCTTTCGTGTCCTCCCTCAGCGACGACATGATGCGCGCCGTGCCGCGCAGCCTGCGCGATGCGTCCTATGGTCTTGGCGCCACGCAATCCGAAACGATCCAGCGTGTGGTGCTGCGCTCGGCCCTGCCGGGGATTATGGGGGCGGCGTTGCTGGCCGTTGCCCGTGCGGTCGGCGAAACCATGATCGTGGTGATGGCGGCGGGATTGTCAGCGAACCTGACATTGAACCCGCTCGAATCGGTCACCACCATGACCGTGCAGATGGTGACACTCCTCACCGGCGATCAGGAGTTCAATAGCCCCAAAACGCTCGCCGCGTTCGCCCTCGGCCTCACGCTTTTCTGCTTCACCCTGCTGCTGAATATTGTGGCGCAGCGAATTGTGAAGAAATATCGGGAGCAGTATGAGTGAGAGAGTGGACAGAGTCGCGGGTCGAGAGTCGAGTGATGGCGCTCCGTCGTCTGCGCTTACGAACAGAGGCAATCCAAGAACGCCACTTGCCGCACGCTACCGTGCCGAGCGGCGGTTTCGCGCCTATGGCATTTTGGCGCTATGCTTCGCGGGGTTGATGCTGGTGGTGCTGCTCGCGAGCGTGATTCGCCCCGGCATTAGTGGCTTGATGCGGCACGAGCTGCGTGTGGAGGTGGTGGAACCGCCATCGTCCAACGCAAACGCCGCGTTCGATG
>CAZUOS010000057.1:5642-7539 GCA_964621415.1 uncultured Azospirillum sp. | reverse complement strand
GAGACATGGCTCGCGGGGGCATCGCGCTCGGGCGTGTAGATGTGGGTTTTATAGCCCATACGGCTCGCCGCGCGCGCCAGCATGCGGCCAAGCTGGCCACCGCCGACAATACCAATCGTGGAACCGGGAGGAGTAATAGGCATAGCAACGCTCTCATCGATGAGCGCGCAAGGATACGGCATTTTTCCACGAAGACAATCGGTAATCGATGGACAACCCGCCCGCGAGCACCTACATACCCTGCATGCTCTCGCTTCGGTTGCTGTTTAGTCGTCGGTTTGGTGCCATGTTCGCCTGTATGGCGCTGGGGGCGTTTAACGATAATTTCTATAAAAACGCGCTGATTATCATCACCACCTACACGCTGGCGAAGCAGATGGGGGTCGAGGCGGCGACGCTGCTCAGCGCCGCGCAGGCCGCGTTTATTCTGCCGTTTTTCCTGTTCTCGGGCTTGGCGGGCGAATTTGCCGATCACTTCCCCAAGCATCGCATGGTGCGGGCGCTCAAAACCACCGAGTTTGTGCTGATTCTGCTCGGCGCGGTGGCGCTGCTCACCCAGCATGCCTGGTCGTTACTGGCGGTGCTGTTTTTGCTCGGCATGCAGGCGGCGTTTTTCGGCCCCACCAAATATGCGATCCTGCCCGAGCTGCTGAAGCCCGAGGAACTGCTCGTCGGCAATGCCATCAACGAAGGGGGCACGTTCCTTGCCATTCTGCTCGGCACGCTCATCGGCGGGGTGCTGATTCTGGCCCCGAACGGATCGGTGATTGTGGCGGGCTCGCTCACCGGCGCGGCGCTGCTGGGGCTGTGGGCCGCCTGGCGCGTGCCCGAAACGCACGTCACTAAGCGCGAGCTGCCTATTCGCTATAACGTGTTCGCCAGCACCTGTGCGATGATTCGTCACGCCCTCAACCACCGCGAGTTGATCTATCCCATCCTCGGCATTTCCTGGTTCTGGGCCATCGGCGCGACGTACCTCACCCAGCTGCCGGTTTTCACCAAAGAAGTCATCGGTGCGAACGAGAAGGTGGTGACGCTGTTCAACGGCATCTTCACCGTGGGCATCGCGCTCGGCTCGTTCTATTGCCCGATGGTGATCAAATGGCTGGGGCGGCGGGCGAAGCATCTCTCGGCCATTGGGCTTACCGGGGTGTGTCTATTCGGGATCGATATTTTTGCGACAGGCCTCACCGCCGGGGCGCCCAATGCCTCCGAGAAATTGATGGGCGTGGTGGAATATCTCGCCGCTTCGCACGGGCATTGGCGGCTGGCGCTCGATTTGTTCCTCATGGCGTTCTGTGGCGGCATGTTCATTGTGCCGCTTTACACCCAGCTGCAAACCTTAAGCGACGAGCACGAGCGCGCCCGCAGCATCGCCAGCAACAACGTGATGAATGCGCTGTTTATCGCGATTGCTGCGCTACTGGCCACGGGGTTGTTCTACCTAAAACTGAGTGTGCTGATTGTGCTGCTGGTGTTCGCGCTCCTCAACCTGCCGGTGATCGGCGTGCTGATCTATGCCGCGCATCGCAAGCGCCTGCGCGGGGAGTAGGGGGCATCACGCGTGTTGCCGTGTGAGAAAAGGCGTCATCCCAGGACGACGCCTTTCTTGTTTATTGTGTCAAAACCCTCATACCATTTAGCAATCAACGTATAGATCAAGTGGAACGTCATTGCGAGCGGAGCGAAGCAATCCAGCAAACAATCTATCACTGGATTGCTTCGCTTCGCTCGCAATGACAGATAGCTCTAATTACAATACATAGATTGCAGGTTGGTATTACGAGGCATCACACCACCCAGGCGTTTTTCGCAATGCCCTGCAAATAGAGCAGCGCCGAGAGATCATGGAAGCGGATGCTTGCCTTCGCCTGCGCGGCGACGACCGGCTTCGCGC
>CAZUOS010000057.1:0-5542 GCA_964621415.1 uncultured Azospirillum sp. | reverse complement strand
AGATCATGGAAGCGGATGCTTGCCTTCGCCTGCGCGGCGACGACCGGCTTCGCGCGGTAGGCCACGCCGAGGCCGGCTGCCATCAGCATCGGTAAATCGTTCGCGCCATCGCCCACCGCGAGGGTTTCGCCAAGGGAAATGGCTTGCGCGTTGGCATACTGCACCAGGCTTTGCAGCTTCGAATCCTTGTCGAGAATCGGCTCGTGCACCTGGCCGGTGAGCTTGCCTTCGGTTAAGTCCAGCCGGTTCGCGTCGTCGCTATCGAACCCGAGCGCCGCCGCCACGCGCGACGTAAAAAACGTAAACCCGCCCGAGACCAGATGCGCCGAAGCCCCGCGCGCTTTCATCGTGCTCACCAGCGTTTTTGCCCCCGGCATCAAGGTGATCTGCTCGCGGTAAACGTCCTCGAGCACCGTTTCCGGCAGGCCCTTAAGCAGCGCCACCCGCTCGCGCAGCGCGGCGCGAAAATCCAGCTCGCCATTCATTGCCCGCTCGGTAATCGCCGCCACTTTGGGCTTGAGGCCCACTTTATCCGCCAGTTCGTCGATGCATTCCTGCGCGATCATGGTCGAGTCCATGTCCGAAATCAGCAGCTTCTTTTCGCGGAAAGCGCTCGGCTGCAGCACCATATCCACCCGCGCGGCTTCGCAGCGCTCGCGCGTGTGGGCGAGGGCAGGGGCTTCCGGCATCTCGTGGAAGAAGAGGTCGCACGCCTCTCCCTCGGCCAGCATCGCGGCGCGCGCAATTTGCGACACCATCGGGGGGCTGACAAGCGCCTCGGGGTTGGGTAAAGTGGCGTTCGGCGCAATCAGGGTAAGGACAAAAGCTTCGTGCATCAGACCATCGCAGTGCTTATGGGACCAACAGGGGCCGGGAAGTCGGCCTTGGCGCTCGCCATAGCGCAGTCGCGGCCCGCTGTCATCATCAATGCGGATGCGATGCAGATGGTGGCCGATTTGCGCATCCTCACCGCGCGGCCGACGGTAGCCGAGGAAGCCGCTGCCGAGCATGCGCTCTATGGCGTGCTGCGGGCGGAGGAGCCGACGTCCGTCGCCCGCTGGCTGGCGCTGGCCGAGCCGGTGATTCGCCGCGCCTGGGCCGAGGGGAAGCTGCCGCTGCTCGTCGGCGGTACGGGGATGTATGTGAAAGCGCTCGCCGAGGGGCTGGCCGCCGTGCCGCCCATTCCGCCCCCCATCCGCGAGGAAATCCGTGCCCTTTCGACCGAGGCGATCCGCGCCGCACTCGAGGTGTGCGACCCCGCTATGGCCGCTGCCCTCAAGCCGGGCGACACGCAGCGCAACGCTCGCGCGCTCGAGGTGATGCGGGCGACCGGAACCAGCCTCGCCGATTGGCAGGGCCGCGCGGCGGCACCGCTATTCCCCGAGGCGCGGTTCCATTATTTCGCCGTGTCGCACCCGCGCGAGGAAATCTATCGCCGCATCGACGCGCGCTTCCTCGCGATGATGGCGGCGGGCGCGGTGGAGGAGGTGCGGGTGTTATACGAATCGACGAATGCGGGAATGCGGGAATGCGCGAATGCGCACGTCACGAGCCTTCCGCCCATCTTCCGTGCGCATGGGGTGCCAGAACTCGCCGCTTACTTGCGCGGTGAAATGAGCCGCGAAGCCGCCATCACCAAAGCCCAACAGAACACCCGCAACTATGCCAAACGGCAAATAACCTGGCTGCGCAACCAATTGCCGGAGGTGGCGATGGTGCAACAGGTGGCGCAAATCGTACGGGCGTTATAGCCGAACGACGATCTCTATTTGTCGCGCATAAGTTGTGGTGCTATTCGTCTCTCTATGAAAAAACATGTACGTATTGCTCCTTCCATTCTCTCGGCAGATTTTGCGCGGTTGGGGGAGGAGGTCTCGGCGGTCAGCAAAGCGGGCGCGGATTTAATCCATGTGGATGTGATGGACGGGCATTTTGTGCCCAACCTCACCATCGGCCCGGCGGTGGTGAAGGCGATTCGCCCGCACACCAAGCTACCGCTCGATGTGCATCTGATGATCTCGGCGCTGGAACTGATTCCCGAGTTCGCGGCGGCAGGGGCCGATATTATCACCATCCATGCCGAGGCCACGCCGCATCTCGACCGGGCGCTCACGCTTATTAAGTCACTCGGCAAAAAGGCAGGTGTGTCGCTCTGCCCCTCGACGCATGAGAGCACGCTGCAATATGTGTTGGGCCAGGTCGATCTCGTGCTGCTGATGACGGTGAACCCCGGCTTTGGCGGCCAGGAGTTTCTGCCCAGCCAGCTGCGTAAAATCCAATCCGTGCGGGGGATGATTACCTCCACCAAACGTAAAATCATGCTTCAAGTGGATGGCGGCATCAACCGCGAAACCGCCTCGCAGGTGATTGCGGCGGGCGCGGATGTGCTGGTGGCGGGCAGTGCGGTGTTTACCGGCAATGCGGGGAAATACGCCAAAAACATCGAGGCGCTGCGAGGATAAAGGATCGCTGGGAAAGCGTTGAAATCTGGCGTCATCCCGGCCTTGTGCCGGGATGTCCCGAAACAGGCAGAGCCAAGAACAAAGGCTGTATCAGGCTCAAGAAGCGTCAGGAGATCCCGGCACAAGGCCGGGATGACGCTTCTTCTTACAAGGTTTTTGCGTGTGTAGCCCCGGAGTATTTGTCTATAACAACTTGCTGCTGACAAGCCGTTTCGCATCGCCTATGGTGCCCGCATGCATGCATTATTAGATCGTATTCGGCGCGAGCATCAGGCCGCGGTTGAAGGTTTCCTCGGCACTCAGGACGCACCGATTGCGGCCCTTGCCACCCGCGCGGCAACGGCGCTTGCGGCGGGGCACAAGCTGCTGTTTTGTGGCAATGGCGGTAGCGCCTGCGACGCGATGCACATCGCGGGCGAGTTTGTGGGCCGCTTCGTGGCAGATCGGCGGGCGCTTCCGGCCATCGCCCTTTCGGCCGATACGGGGATGATTACCGCCATCGCCAACGATTACAGCTATGCCGATATCTTTGCGCGCCAGGTGGAGGCCTATGGCCAATCGGGCGATGTGCTCATCGCGCTCTCCACCTCGGGCCGCAGCCCGAACGTGCTGAAGGCGCTCGAGGCCGCGCAGGCGCGCGGGCTGGCAACGGCGCTGTTCACGGGCGAGAAATACCGCGACGCGCCGCCGCTACCGCTCG
Source organism: uncultured Azospirillum sp. (assembly GCA_964621415.1). Lineage (GTDB taxonomy): Bacteria > Pseudomonadota > Alphaproteobacteria > Rickettsiales > UBA3002 > QFOX01. The sequence goes on along the minus strand of CAZUOS010000057.1, from coordinate 2,380 downwards.
ACCATACGCTTGTGGTGCCGTCGCGCATCACCGCCCATGTGCAGGAGGCGCATATGGTGGCGCTGCACGCGCTGGCGAGTCTGGTGGAGGCGGAGCTGGGGATAGGTGCAACCGCATGACCGCCGACTCCGCACTCGAACTCACCATCCTGATGCCGTGTCTGAACGAGGCGCGCACGCTCACCCCCTGCATCACCAAGGCGCTGAGCTTTCTGGCCCGCACCGGCATCGCGGGCGAGGTGATGGTGGCCGATAACGGCAGCACGGATGGTTCACAGGAGCTGGCGCGCAGCCTGGGCGCGCGGGTGGTGGATGTGCCGGTGCGCGGCTATGGCGCGGCGCTGGCGGCGGGCATCGCGGCCGCCCATGGGCGCTACGTGATTATGGGCGATGCGGATGACAGCTACGATTTCAGCGCGCTCGATGGGTTTGTCGAGGAGCTGCGCGCAGGCTACGATCTAGTGATGGGCAACCGCTTCCGGGGCGGCATTGCGCCGGGGGCGATGCCGTTTCTGCACCGCTATCTCGGCAATCCGGTGCTCACCTTCATCGGGCGGTTGTTTTTCACCAGCCCGGCGCGCGATTTTCACTGCGGGTTGCGTGGCTTCGCGCGCGATGCGATTCTGCGCCTGAATCTGCGCACCACGGGCATGGAGTTCGCCTCGGAGATGGTCATTAAGGCCTCGCTCTACCACTTGCTCGTCACCGAAATCCCGACGACGCTGGCGAAAGACGGGCGCGACCGCCCGCCGCATTTGCGCACCTGGCGCGATGGCTGGCGTCATTTGCGCTTTCTGCTGATGTATAGCCCGCGCTGGCTGTTTCTTTACCCGGCGTTGCTGTTGCTTGGGGTGGGCATCGGTGGCATGATCTGGCTGATTCCCGGCGCACAAAGCATTGGCTCTGTCACCTTCGATATTCACACTCTGCTGCTTTCGGGCGTGGCGGTGATGCTGGGCTTCAACATGCTGCTCTTCTCGTTGCTGTCGCAGCGCTCCAGCTCTATCCACGGCTTGCTCCCGCGCGATGCGCGTTTCGAGAAGCTTCTACACGTCATCACGCTCGAGCGGTTGCTGGTGGCGGGCGGGCTGCTGACGCTGCTCGGCATCTGGGGGATTCTCGATAGCGTGGTAGAGTGGCAGGCCCAGCGTTATGGCCGCCTGATGTGCGAGATCACCATGCGCCAGCTGGTGCCGTCTTCTGTCGCGCTGGTGGTGGGCTTGCAGACGATGTTTGGCTCGTTCCTGGCCGATATTATTGGCCTGCCGGTGAAGAAATAGGTTCTTATTGCTGGCCGTCGCCGCTGAACTGGGTCACTTCCGGCCCCCACTCATTTTCCAGCTTTTTCTGTAGGCGCTGATAGCGCGAGATCTGCCCCCGATGCAGCGCATCGACCATGGTTTGCGCCATCATCGGGCAGACCGCCACCAGCAAGAACCCCATCAGCGCCGAGCCATAGACCACGATCCAGGTGAGGCTGCTGCCCATGATTATCTGTAGCTCGCCGCTCGAGGCATGATGGCTAATCAGCCGGGTGAGGTAGGGCATCATGCCCGAGAGATTCGCCGCCAGAATGCTGCGAAACGTGTAACGCTGACGGCTGACATCCAGGTAATATGCCACGACGGCCGGTAGCATGCCGATGATGAAAAACACATAGCCCGTGCGCAAAAACACCATCAGGCCAATATTAATCGCAATAAACAGAATCTTCTGCTTGGGCGTCATCTTACGCCGGGCGAGGCTATCACGGGTGCTGGCAGCATCAGCCATGGGGAGGGGCCATCAAGGTTGCAGGTGGTGGAGCCGTCTCGGCACCCCTCCACCCTACAACAGGAACCGGGGGCGACACAAGCGCGACCTGCATCGCGCCCTCGGCTGGGTACAAAAAACACCCGTTGCGTGCGCGCACCCTGATCAAAAATTAACGGTAGACAAAATTAGTTAATTAATGTTTACGATTTTGACCGTTCGTCGACAAGGCTGATTTCTGCAACCTCCGAACTTAGGGATTTCCGTATGACTGATACCCAAACACTCTCCATTGAGGAGCGCTCCAGAGAGGTGATGCATGTGTTGAAGATTTGTGGAGTGCCTGTAGAAGGAGTGGAGTTTAGCAACGTAGGCACTAGCCGAGAAGCGATTCGCCTCATATTTAGTGATGGCGACGGCTTGGAGAACAAAGAAGCGTTAGCGTTCCAGATTATGAATGGCCTGCGCAGCCTATGTCCTGATCTTAACGCTTTTGGGTTTTCTAACAACATGCATAGGTGGTCATACCTTATTGGGGATGGGAAAGCTAAAGGGTTTGAAGCGAAAGTGAAGGAGAGACCATTGCATAACGCGGTGCGGATCTGGGCGGTGAGTTGAGGGCATGGTTA
>CAZUOS010000056.1:0-7604 GCA_964621415.1 uncultured Azospirillum sp. | reverse complement strand
GCTCGGCGGCGTGTTCACGCGCCTCATCGACCGCAACACGACGATTCCCACCAAAAAGTCGCAGACCTTCTCGACCGCGGACGACAACCAAACGGCCGTCACCATCCGCGTGTTCCAGGGCGAGCGCGAAATGGCGGCGGATAACAAACTGCTCGGCCAGTTCGATCTGGTCGGCATTCCGCCCGCACCGCGCGGTATGCCGCAAGTGGAAGTGACCTTCGATATCGACGCCAACGGCATCGTGCATGTGACGGCAAAGGACAAGGCCACGAACAAAGAGCAGCAAATCCGCATTCAAGCCTCGGGCGGGCTTTCGGATGCTGACATTCAAGGCATGATTAAGGACGCGGAAGCGAACGCGAGTGCGGATAAAGAAAAACGCGCCGTGATCGAGGCCAAGAACAAAGCCGAGAGCCTGGCGCACGAAGCCGAGAAAAACCTGAAGGAGCATGGCGGGCTCATCAGCGACAGCGAAAAAGCGCAGATCGAAGCCGACATCAAAGCCGTGCGCGAGTCGCTCGAAGCGGGCGACAAGAGCAGCATCGAGGCGAAGGCGCAAGCCCTCACCCAATCCATGATGAAGCTCGGCGAAGCGGCCTACAAGGCGCAGCAATCGGCGGGCGAAGCAACCGCTTCCGACGCGGCAGCGGCCGATGCCACCAGCCACAAACCGGCCGATGGCGACGTGGTGGACGCGACCTTTGAAGAAGTGAAAGACGAGAAGAAATAGGTTAGGATCGTGCCAGGCGAAGCGCCGCCGCAACCCACGGGGCAAGCGGCGGGGCCTCGCCAAAGCAGGCACGGGCGATCATCTCGGCGGCGAGGGGGGCAGAAAGCAACCCGCGCGAGCCATGCCCCAAGCTGACATGCAGTCCCGCCTCCAGCGTGCCGATATAAGGCAGACGGCTCGGGGTGGTGGCGCGCACGCTGCTGCGCCCGCGCAGCACCGTCGCTGTGTCATACCCCGCGAGGGTGCTCGTCAGTTCAACCAGATTTTCAGCATGCCGTGCGGGCGTCACCTCCTCGAGCGCGTCGCGGTGATAGGTCGCGCCGATCAGCATCTCGTGCCCGAGCGGAATAGCATAACCCTTGCGGCAGAGAATAGCCTTTGGCACCGCCGCCCCGGCGGGAATCGTAATCTCGCTCACCTGTCCACCCACCGCGTGCAGCGGCAATACGCCGCTCGGCAGCAGCCGTGCGGCCTCTGGCCCGGCGGCGAGGGCGCAATCCGTGGCGCTCAGGGTCTCTCCGTCGGCCAGCGTCGCCACCCACTGCCCGCCCGCGCGTGTAAGAGCGTGGACGCGGCACTGCTCGCGCAGCATAATATGCGGATGCTGCAGCAACGCACGGCAGAGTTCGCGCGGCGAAACATAACTGCCCTCAGGGAACCAAAGCCCGCCAAAGGGCATGGCGGCACCGGCGACATGGCTGGCTTCCAGACGGTCGAGCCAGCGCAGAATCACGGGGTCGATGCCGATGGTGCCCGGAATAGCGGCAAGGAGGGCTTCCTCCGCCGCATCGCGCGGCAGCCGCAGCATGCCGGGGCTGGCGAATGTGAAATCCAACCCCTCGCGCTGCCAACGACGCAATTGCCGCAACATCAGGTCATATCCGGCGAAGTAAAACGCGCTCGATGCCTGCCAGCGTTTGGTCGTTTGCGGAAACAGCACCCCCACCCGATTGCCCGATGCGCCACTGGCTACCGTCGCCTGCTCGAGCACCTGTACTCGCGCTCCACGCTCCGCCAACGCCCGCGCCAGCGTCGCCCCGGCAATGCCGGCACCGATAATCAGGAAAGAGCGTGAACGTGGCATGATACGAGGAATATCTCTTCAAAAAAAACGCCGTGAGGGAGGCCCTCACGGCGCGGGTGGATGGGGTCGGGGCGCTTAGTGCGCGGCCGCCGGAGCTGCCGCACCACCTGCCGGAGGCAGAGGCGGCATGCCCGCATCGGGTACGGTCGCGGCCGGAGCGGGTGCAGCCGAAGGGGTGCCAACCGGCGGTATGCCAGCCGGAGCTGCAGGTTCCGCCGGGCTGGCAGCAGGGGCGGGCATCGGAGCCGGAGCCGGAGTTGGAGCGGGCATCGGAGCCGGGGTAGGGGCAGGCGTGGTAACGGGGGCGACGGGCGCCGAGGTTGCCGGAGCTTCGACCGGAGCCATCACCGGCGTTTCAGCCGGGGCTTCTACCGCGGTTTCTTTCGCATGTTTTCTCTCCATCGCTTCTTCACGCTTTTTGCGCGCACGCTCGGCCGCCGCAGCCTTGGCCTTGCGGATCTTCACGGCCTCGGCATGGATAGCCGATTTTTCCTCTGCCGTGAGCGGCGCGCTCGGCGCACCAAAGGGGGCAGTGCCCGCTGCTTGAGCGGTAACAGCGACGGCGGCGATAGCGGTCGCGGTGAGAAGGCGAAGCGAGAAACGCATAATAAAAACTCCTGAAATGAATCAATCCCGCGCGACGCTAGTGCGCATGCTGCCACAATCCAAGCAGAAAATGATGTCAAGCGGGCCTCGACCGGGATTTTTTTCGACAGTGCGGTGGTTTTTACACGGCCCCCATGCGCGATACGCGCTTGCCGCACCCGCGCCGCTGTTGCGAGATTGTTTTAATCCATTGATAAAAAATGGAATAATTCTTCCGTGGTCGCGTGAGCGCCTGACCTGAACAAGCCGTGCCTATGGCTGGATTGGCCACGATTGTCATCAAACCTTCACACTTTTTCCGGAGGCGATCCCCTAGAATAAAGACTGGGGGAGACTCGTTTGAACGAAACCGCAGAACATAAAGCCTCGGGCCCACCGCGCCGGTCGCGGGGCGAACGTGCGTTCGACTGGATTACCTATGGCGGCTTCGCCGGGGTAGGCACGTTCGTGGTGACGGTACCGTTCGCCTATCTGCTGAAGCACTATCCGCCCATGCAGCCCTATTACGCCCGTGCGGTGGATGGCATGCACCGGCTGCTGACGAAACTGCCCTTTGGGGTGAGCCGCGCCCGCTCCGAGCAATTTGTCACCACCCTGGCCTTGATGGAGGGCGGCAACGCCATGCTCGTGCCCGTGGCGGCGATGGAGCATCATAAAGTGGCGCTGGTGGAGAAACTCAACCATGCGCTGGGCGATGCGGCCGAGCCAGGCCAGGTCGAACAGGCACCGAAACAAACCTGGGGCAGCTTGCTCGAGGGGCGCATGGTGGCGTTCGGCGTGGTGTGGGGGGCGTTCATGGCCACGGCCAAACTGGTGCCGAAAAGCTTCGAGATGTTCGAACATGAAATTGGCGAGCGCGTCTGCCAGCTGTTCCGCAAGCCCACCACCCGCATGGTGGCGGGTGTGGAGCAGGAAACCAAGACCTTCATTTTCGGTAAGCTGGCTGCACTCGATGTGTTTGCCACTACTGCCGCGGCCCTGCTGCTTTATGTGGGGGGACATTTCTTCGCCCGGCGGCATGAGGTGAAGAGGGAGCAGAAGGCCGAACGGCTGGCGCATCTGCATCCGCCGAAGAGTCCTCCGCCCGCGCCGGAAGCGGTGCCGGAGACGCGCGTTGAGAGCAGCACTGCTCAGGAGATCACCCAAGCACCGTCACCGGAGACGAAAATCTCGGGCAGCAAACAGCTTGAAGCGCGGATGGCTGAGCCTTCCAGCCCCCAGCTCGCCACGGCGGGGTAGGGACGAGAATCTAGAACAGAAGAAAACAAGAATCTAGAGCGCAAGCATGACGCTCTAAAATCTGCCCCCTTCTTGGTTTCTAGATTCTTGCCTTCTAGAAGCTGACGTTAAAGCGCGTGCCGATAATGAAGGCGTTATCGAGCGTGCGATCCGTCCCTGGGTTCACCACATATTGTACGTCGGGCTGCAGTGTTACGCCACGGGCGATCGTGTCGCGGTAATAAAGCTCATAGCCCACTTCTTCGCGGTCGGCCGGGCTGCCAGCAGCGGCTTGCACGCGCATGTATTTATCGCCGTTATGCGCCTCGGAAACCCCGAAGCCGATCTCCCCCTCCGGGCGGCCGGGAACAAACCCGGTGGCGACCAGGCCGGTCTCGAGATCCCAATTCACTTGTGCGGTTTTACCATCCGCCACGCCGCCACGCAGGAACGCCACGATATCGCGCTTGTTTTTGCTATCCGCATAGAGGCGCGCACTGCCAAGCGCATAGACGCCTTGCGCGGTATCTTTTTTACCCGTCACTTCGAGATCATCAAGCTTCGCGGTATAGTGCCAACCGCCGAACGCCAGCTTATTCGCAACCGGCTCGCCTTCTTTGGCGTTGGGGGTCCAGCCGAACTCGCTCACCAGCAAGGCGCCGTCCTTATCGCCCAGATGCACGCGCTGGCCCTTGGTTTTATCCGGGTTGCCGGGAACGCCGTCATAGATGCCGCCCGCGAGATAGGTGCTCTCCGTCGGCTTCACGCGCAGGCGGCTCGCCAGCGACGTGGTCGGGAAAATCGACGGGCCGTTGCGGCCGCTTTGCGCGAAGGCCTGACCAATCTGCAGGGTCGGCTTGACGAAATTGGCGGTGCTGTCGGTGAGGTCGAACTCGCTGTTGAGGTCATGCAGCCCGAACAGAATCGCCGCCCGACCGTTGAAGAACTCCTGGTTCACCCACGCTTCGTAAAGCCGCACGCCGTTTGCCGAAACCTCGTTATTATCGATGCCCTGTACACTGCCGACGGTGCTGCCATTGGTGCGAGTGCCGTTGCTGTCGATTGCCGAAAGCGTGACGGTGTTGCCCTTAATGCCGAGCAGTTTTTCGTTATCGATATGCAGTGCGAGCTTGGCGAGATCGAGATAGGTGGCGATGCGTTTCGTGCCACCATCCATCACGCCCCAGAGATCGCCGGTGTAATTCAGCTCGGCCTCAACCCCGTGATTGGCGAGCGTGCTGCGCACACCACCGAGATCGCCCAGCAGTTTGTCGCTATACGGCGCTTCTTTTGCCTCTTCGGCAAAAGCTGCTTGCGCAAAGCCCAGGGCAACCAACGAGGTGAGGGTAAGGATCGAGCGTTTCATCGTAAATCTCCTGCACGAGGGGGCAATCTTCTGTGGCCATCGCAGCACAACCTATGGCTGTTGGCAAGGCGCGAAGTCTAACGCTGTGGATAAGCGTTGCAGCTTTTTCTTCGAGCTGGTAGGCATGCCACACATTTATGGATCAGCCCGCTTCCCCTCCGTCGTATAACAGCTTGCGCCCGCGTCGCCGTGGGGTGCCGCGTCGCTTAGCGCAGGCGCTGGTGGTGCTGGCCGTGGGCGGCGCGATCTATGCCGGTTTTTTCCGCCACGCCAGCAGCGGCCCCGGCGGGCCCGCGCCCATCGCCGTGAAGGTGACAACCGTGACCGAGGCCGAGGTGCCCCTCACCCTGCATGCCGTGGGGAATGTGGTGACCTATCAATCCGTGGCGATTCGCTCGCGCGTGGATTCGCAAATCGTCGCCGTGCATTTCAAGGATGGCGACGAGGTGAAGCAGGGCGACCTGCTGTTCGAGCTGGATGACAAAAGCCTGCGCGCCCGCGCCGCCGAGCTTGAGGCCAACATCGCTCGTGATCGTGCGCAGCTTGAAAATGCCCGCCGCCAGCGCGAGCGCACCTCGGCCCTCACCGCCAAGGGCTTTGCCACCAAAGCCACGAGCGACGATGCCAATGCCGCCGTGGCCGTGGCCGAGGCGACGCTGAACGCCAGCATTGCCGCGCTTGAGGACATGAAAGTGCAAATCGGCTATTGCCGCATTACTGCGCCCATCGCCGGGCGCACCGGCACCATCAATGTCACCCTCGGCAATAATGTGAAAGCGAACGACACCACCCCGCTGGTCACCCTCAATCAATTAAAGCCGATCCGTGTGCAGGCTTCACTGCCGCAGCAGCAGTTCGATGCGGTGCGCAGCGCCATGCAACAAGCGCAGGGCGTGACGGTCGATGCCAGCCGCCAGGACGATGCAGGCGGCGCGCCCATCGCGCAGGGCACGCTGGAATATATCGATAACGCGGTGGATGCCTCGACCGGCACATTCGTCACCCGCGCGGGCTTCGCCAACGAGGATGAGCGGCTGCTGCCGGGCATGTTCGTTAACACCACCTTGAATCTGGGCGGCAGCGCGCAGGCGCTCACCGTGCCGGAGGTGGCTGTGCAGCACGGGCAGCAGGGCGATTATGTGTTTGTGGTGGTCGAGGGTAAAGCCCTCAAGCGCGAGGTGACGGTGGCACGGTTGAATCACGGCGTCGCGGCCATTGCCAAAGGGCTAAGCGCGGGCGAAACCGTAGTGGTGGATGGGCTGATGAACGTGAAAGACGGCAGCCCCGTCACCATCAATGCCGCGGCACCGGTTGCTGCTTCGTCATAACGCGCGGAGCCTGCCATGCGCCTGCTTTACACACTCATCGGTTGGTTGCTGACCCCGTGGCTACGGCTGTGGCTGGGGCGTCGTCAGCGTCGTGGTAAAGAACACGCCACACGGCTGGCCGAACGGTTTGGCCACGCCAGCCAGCCCCGCCCCACAGGCACGCTGGTGTGGCTGCATGCTGCCAGTGTCGGCGAGGCGCAATCGGTGCTTACCCTTGCGCGGCAATTGCTGGCGCGGCATCCGGCGCTGTCGCTGCTCATCACCACCGGCACGGTCACTTCGGCGGCGATGCTGGCACAGGCGGCGCTGCCGCGCAGCATTCACCAATTTGTGCCGGTAGATACGGCCCCGGCGGTGCGCCGCTTCTTGCGGCACTGGCAGCCAAATCTGGCGCTGTGGGTGGAGTCCGAGTTCTGGCCCATGCTGCTCTGGCAGACCCGCGCGCGCGGCGTACCACTGCTGCTGATTAATGCACGCATCTCGGCACGCAGCCTGGTGCGTTGGCAACGCTTCCCGCGGCTGATCCGCTCGCTGCTCGGCTGCTTCACCACCCTCTATGCGGGCACGGCCGACGACGCGCAGCGCCTCATCGCACTCGGCGCAACCAACGTGCGCGAGGTTGGCAACCTGAAGTTCGATGCCGAGCCATTACCCGTCGAGGAAGCAGCGCTTGGCGCATGGCGCGCGGCGTGTGCGCATCGCCCGGTATTGCTCGCCGCCAGCACCCACGCGAACGAAGAACAGATGCTCGCCGAAGTGCAGCATATTGCATCGCAGCAATTTCCGGATTTGCTGACGGTCATCGTGCCACGCCACGCCGCACGCGGCGATACGATTGCCATGGATTTGCGGGGACGTGGCGCCATATTGGTGCAGCGCAGCAAAGGCGAAATGCTGCAGCCCGACACGACCCTCTATCTGGCCGATACGATGGGCGAACTGGGCCTGTTTTATCGCCATGCGACCTTGGTGTTGATGGGCGGCTCCCTCATTGCGCATGGGGGGCAGAATCCGCTCGAGCCTGCGCGGCTCGGCAACTGCTTGCTCAGCGGGCCGCACACGCATAATTTCCGCAGCATCATGGCCACGCTCGAGACGGCGGGAGCCGTGCGCGTGGTGGCGGATACACCCAGCCTCGCCGTCGCCGTGGTGCAGCTATTGGCCGATGCCGATACCCGCACCCGTATGGCGCAGGCAGCGGCCCAATGCGTGGCGCAGCAAGGCGGCGCTAGTGCTGCCATCCTCGCCGAAATCGAAACCCACCTGGCGCGG